>NZ_JAUMIO010000046.1:0-24209 GCF_032905925.1 Pectobacterium sp. HCp5_1 | reverse complement strand
ATTGCTGCTATGATCGGCATCGCTCAGTCCGGTTGGTGGTTTGTGATGTTTGGCGATTGATCAGATCGCTCAACTCGGACTGAGTTCCCTTCAAGTGATCTACTATTTGGCGAAGCTATTTAGGCTTTAAAGAAATCACTGAAATAGGTTCAGGTACTGGGTATTACTGGCGTAAATATGCCGACGGCATGATAGAAATCTTCTTTAAATTTGGATCTATTATTGGAGAGAGTAAAGATGTCACGTTACCAATAAGTAACATTTCTGAAATAAAATTTATTAATTGTACCGATGTTGGTGGATACTCTGGCCCAAATGCGCATGTATTTAGAATTTACAACATTTCAAAGTCTGGGTTCTCCCTAAAATGGGATCAGTTTGCAACCAATGCAGGAATTGGAAACATGACAAACATCCACTGCCATGTACTTGCCGAGGCTGTATAAAATATAAATTTATGGGCTGAATATATGATAACAATCTATCATTAAAGATATAATTCAGCCCACCAAATCACCCGCAATTAATTGATATAATTATCTAAAGTTATTATTTAACTCATAATTCTCTTTTTTGATTATTTTTTTCATTAAAAACACCTTCTCAACGAAATGCCAAGAGAAAAATGACAACAAAATAACCACGAGAAATGAAACGAACATAGATTGGTAGAAAGAAAAATCAAACTCATTAATAACTATTTGTTGAGTGGGAAATGAGTATATGTATATACCATAAGATAAATCAAATCTTCTCTTTATAAAGATATCATTCATAGTCAAACACAAACCAATTATAACAAATGGTAAAATAGAAAAATATGTCAATCGATGAATGATCCCCTGATGCCCAAACAAATACATTAAAACTATTATTGAAGATCCAATAATGATGAAGTAGTATTTTGTTTTTTCTTGTTTTTCTATTAAAAAACCCGCAAGTGCACCCGCAGCGAAAGGGATGCTGTAATTAGCTATTACCGACTCTCTAGAGCCAGTTTCTCTCGTCACCAAATAAAACACCACACATATCATAAAAAAAACGCTTAGTTTTTTTATAGTATCATTCTTACTAAAAAGAACAAAAATGACCAAAATATAATTTACGAATTCAATATGCAAAGTCCATAAACTGCCGTTAATCACATTAGGACGAATATAATCATATCCAAAATCATTCGCAGTTACGCCACTACCATTGTACTTGTATAGCCTTATCCCTCTTGATATTAAATTAAAGGGATTTTCTGAAAATATATAATCGATAGCATTACCCTTACCTAAAAGGGGACATATAATTAAAGCCATGATAACCAAACATAATATTAATGCCGGATATATCCTCAGCAATCTATTTCTCACATAAGAAATAATATTTTTACTTCGAATGTAACTAGATATCACCAAATAACCAGAGATAGAGAAGAATATTACAAGGGCGAGACCACCTAACGAATCAAAATTAAAAAACATAGGTTCTTTCATGCCACTAAGGGCGTAATGATGACTGTATAAAACCAGTAAGGCTGCAATATGACGTGTAGCATCAAAACAATTTCTTTCCATGACGTAACCCTTCATTATAATTAATTGTATTTTATTTAAAAAAAACTAAATTCGTTGTAATTTCATAATAAAAAACATCCTGAATACCAATTATAAACCGCGACACACTTTTATCGACCAAGAAAATAATTTCTTTAGTATAAACTAAATCAGATGTATAAAAGTAACGCAATGCACGAATGGATTTTATTGCATTATCATGGTAGCGCTATATCCATATCGCCCAGCATTTCCCGTAGATCTTCGCTGACCCGTTCAAGGTTCAGCGTAAATGAGATATGCCTTGCTTTCCCGTCCGTGAAAAACTCAGAGCGGGTTTCATTGATGTTTGTTATCACGTACATACCGTAAATATTCCCCGTCCCCTCGATCAAGGGCCAGGCTTTCCCTGTGTAGGCCATCGTTTGCAGAACGTTTAACGACACGTCACCGCCGGTTATTTCTGGATACAGCTCGCCGGATAGCGTGATCTTATCTTCGCCTGCCCCGATGTACTGATAATGCGGGGATTGACCCACTCGGTCATTCTTAACGTGTCGCCAGTTGCTGTCATGGCTCAGGGATTGATACGGCGCAGTCTGCCGCATGAAAACGAACATACCTAGAATCATCATCATGATAAAAGTCCTATACGTGATCGGTCAGTTGTGAACGCTGGCGACTCTGCTTGCGGCGCTCAATGTCATCAATTTCCCGCCGCAACCTGGCGACGAGTTTGTCTTCATCCAGGTTGCGTGCATCCTGAATCGTGATATTGATTTCATATTTGTCTGTGCTGGCCATACCGGCAGACATCGCCGTTTTCATCTGTGCTGCAGGTGAATGGATGGCCGGAACGTCCGCCCCAGCAGGTTGAACAGTAAACGGCAGGACGGAAGCGGCCAGCACACCGGCGGTTTGCTTCACACGCTCAAGTAGGGGGATTTTGGGCTGTGCAGGCATAACCTGTGATTCACGGTAGCCGTTCGCCAGCATGACGGTGGGTGGCACGTTTTTAAAAACGATATCGCCCAACTTGTTGGGATCTTTTTTCTCTTCAGTGGTTGCCGTGCTGCCTGTTTTTGCTGTCGTTGGGTTGCTGCCAGTCAGATCCTGCAACGCTCCAGTTTTAGGCTTACTGCTTTCACTTGCCGGTGGTTTTGCGGCTTCACCGGTTTTAATAACCGCATCGGCTTCTTTAGGGGGCTGTGGCTTCCACTCCTGCGCCACCATTTTCTTTTGTTTTTCATCCCATACGTACATAACCGGCTTTTTAGGTTCATAGCCTTTTTCCGGCATTGCACCGTTCATGGCATTGGATGCCGAGACGGCGGCGTTTGCGGCTTCGGGGATAACGCCAAGTTTTTTCAATATCCAGCCAATACCCTCGGCCACTTTCAAAATCACCGTCACTACGCCGCCAATCGCCATGCCGACCACTTCACCGAATACCCGCCCAGCGTCCGTGCATTGTTTCAGTGATTCAGATGAGGCATTGACCGGTTCAAACAGTTTGGTGAACCAATCCCACACGCCACTAATCGCCCGCCCAATCCCGTCAAAAATAGGCGATAGCGCAGAGAAGGATTTCTTAACCGGTTCAAGGCCAGCAACCAAACCACTAAAGTAGCCGCTGAAAAATGCTTTGATTGGCTCCCAGTATTTGTAAATCAACACACCGGCGGCAATGATTGCTACGCCGATTAACCCGATGGGGCTCAGCAATAGCATGAGGCCAGTACGTAGAATGTTAAATACCGCCATCCCTGATCCACTCAGTGCCGAAAATCCCGATGTCGCCAGCATCCTCACGCCATTCCCCAGCGCAGATAACGCCGCGCCTGGCTGAGTAAATACCATGAGTAAAGCCCGGCCCGCGCTTTGAGCTACGCTGCCAATGCCGCCGAGACTGCTACGCATACGGGTAAAAATACCCACCCACGCCCCCGCACTGGATAGGTTTCCCCTCAAAATTCTACTGAGCCTGGTGAACATGCCCACAGCGCCGCTGCTCCCTCTGCCGCCACCGAGCAACGATAAAGCCAGTTGAAGTTTGGAAAATGGGCCCATCAATATGCCCGTTGCCAGGGATACGGTGCCGATAGCTGCGGTCATCGCCAGCGCGCCGCCTACAACGGCTAACAGTGTTTGCGCCAATTTAGGATTGGCTTTTACCCACTCACGGACGCTGTTCACTAGCCCCGTCGCCCCCTGAGCCAGAGATCGCAGAACGCCGGAGTCGCTTTCAAATACATCAAAGCGTAGCCCGCTGAGCGCACCGCCCAGTCGCTCAATGTCGCCAGACAGATTATTACGTAGTGTGCTCCCCATACGATCTGCCGTTCCGCTGACGTTGCCAAACTGATCTGTGGTATTTGCCAGCGCGGAGAGGAAAAGAGGTATCTGATCGATAGAGAGGTCTTCTATCGGCGTGCCAAATAAGGCAATGGCCGCGTTTGCTCGCTCGGCGGGGTCTTTAATCTTCAATAGCCCCTGTGCGGTTTGCTGCATCGCGTTACGTGCCTGCGCGCCACCGCTGGCGATGGCCGATGCGACACGTTTTGCATTCAAGCCGATGGTGTCATACGCCGCTACGCTGGCTTTGGACAGGTCAGAGCCACGGATCGAGAACTCTTTAACGGCATCGCCGGTCTTATCCAGTGCAAATTTTCCCTGTTGCGCCATATTGACCAGCAGCGTCATGGCTTCAGAACCGCTGTAGCCCATATTCCTGAAATGCGTTGAATACTCGTGCAATATCTCAGGTAACTCGCCGCGCATCTGGGTAGACACGCGTTGCATTCCAGCCGCCATCAAATCGAATGCTTCATCGCTGCTGCGAGCCAGGCCATTTTTCATCATGATGGCAGCAATCTGGATATGTTCAGCCGTATCACCGCCGAGCACGGATTGCATATCCAACGCTTTGCGCGTGATCCTGTCTAACTCAGCGCTGCCGACTTCCCCCAATACGCCCAATGAGCTACGCACAGCAGACAGGGTGTTGGCGATATGGGCGAGGTCATCGCTCACCCCGTCGCTATTGATACCTTTAATAATGCGTGAATACTGCGTACCCATTGATGAGGCTTCCGCATTTTGAGCGGCAATCACTGCCCCGCTTTTGTCTGATTGCAGATTGGGGGCCATCATTCTTGCGCCGACATACGCACCGGCCGCGCTCGCACCGACCGCCATTGCGCCTGTGCTGCGCAGGTTGCTGGCTGTCTGCTGCATCCTATCGTGACGTGCACGCGCTTGTGTCACTGCGGCCAGTCGCCGTTGCTGTTCCGCTAACTGGCGGTTATAGCGTGCGGTTTGATCGCTAATCTGGTCTGTTGCCCGACGGCTGCGATCCAGTATCACGCCATGCCGTGCCAACTCTGCCCGTAGTTGCTTTAGCTGTTCGGTTTCGTTTGTTTGAGCGGTGGATAATTGCCGGATCAGCTCACGCTGCCGCTTCAACGCCGCGTTTTGTTCATCCGTTCGCGTACTGGCTGCGCCAAATTCAGCACGCATCGCAGCAGCTTTGGCTTTCGCTTGTTCCAGTTCACGGGTTGTTTTAGCGGATGCGGCGCTCAGACGGTCAAAGCTGCTTGCCTGCCGTCCTAGTCCGTTGAGGGTGTTTTGTGTTGCTCTGATTTGATCGGCCAGCGCCGCCGTGCCGCTGCGTGCCGCACTGACGGGCCGAGCCATGTTATTGATCGCGTTGAACGCCACGCGAATATTGAGATTGCGATCTGTCATTCCGAGTTTCCGCTTCTAACGGCTGCTCGGCTGTGCCATGCCAGCAGTTCATCTACTGGCATGGCATCCATCGCCGACGGCAACCAATGAAAAATTGCTGCGATGTCGGCCATCACCTCTTCGACACAGTTAAACGGGCACTGAATTACACCGTTACCGCGCCCGCTTCGTTCGCTGGGGAAGAGGGTTGCAAAAAAGTGGCCACCGCGTTGGATAGCTGGCAAAAGTCCCAGGTATCCATTGTGGTCAATTCTTCTTTCGTCAGAGCCGGACTGGTGACGCGCGGGAGCAACGTCAGCAGGCTATCAACGTCTGACGTCATCACATCGTAGACCTTCAGCCCACGCAGCGATCCGGCCTGCTTCAGTGCGCCAGTGATGGTGACTTCTTTCACGTCACCACCTTTACGCGTAATCGGGTTTTGCAGAATAACAACGTTGTTTTTTTTCTCGGTCATGATAAGAATTTCCTGTTATAGCCCAACGTTAGCGCGGTGTTTTTCCAGCATATCGACACCGGCCACTTTATAAATCATGTTCAGCACATCCACTTCCATGACCTCTTCACCGCTGATCGTCAGCTTGAAGTAAGTATTCTTCAGGGTGTATTTATGTGCCGTATCTTCACCCACTTTGGCAGAGCCTGGGTCAAGCTCGGTAAACCGGCCACGCGTCTGGATTTCACATGGCACGGCGTCGCCTGTGGCTTCATCCTGATACGAACCCGCAAAGCGTGTTTGCATACCGTCAGCCGTGGAGACCCCCCATTTTTTCAGCAAGTTGGCATCCAACCCGCCGAGCGTGATTTCCATATCCAGCGCACCCGCATCAAAACCGAAGTCAATCGCGACAAAGCCAGGCATGCCGCCCGCCTGATAGTCTTCTGTCTTGCGCGTGAGCTTAGGCGGTGTCACTTCCGGCACCTGGCCGAAATAGTTGTCACCGTCGATAAACAGATTGAAGTATTTAAGTTTCTTTGGCAGAGACATGATTTACCCCTTACCCGCCGAACGTGTTGGCAAACGTCGCGAAGTATTCGTCAGTAAACTCCTGCACCAGATCCAAATGCTCCAATGGCGGAACGGGTGTGTAGTTGTACTTGATGGTTAATTTTCCAGTGCGCAGCGTTTCGCCGGTGTTAGTTTCTTTGTCATACCAACAATTCGCACCCAGCAGACGGCCAGCGGTGACTAGTGCCGTTAACTTGCGGTTGATGCCGTCCACAATATCCTTTGCCAGTGAGGGCGTAAGCGGCTTATCGATGTAGAAGAAATGCGCTTCTGCGATGGTGTCTGCGAGGATTTGCGCTGTACGGGTGTAGCTTTCAAAAAGGTAGGTTTCACGATCACAGGTGCGCGATCCCCAAAAGCGAAAGCCGTTTTGCTTAATCAGCGTAGTGATACCGTTGCTGTTCAGCTCGTCGGCGTCGGTATCGGTTCCCTGTAGCGTGAAATACACATCCTTGCTCAGACCTAGCACGCCGTTTACCGCAACGTTGGATAACACCTTGTGCCAGCCGGTTTCCGCGTCAATTTTGGCACGTAGACCAACCGCAAACGCTGGCGCGGGTACGGTCACGCTTTCCCCTTTGGCCGTGTCATAGGCGATAAAGTCAGGCCAGATCACCATCAATTCGCGCTGGGAGAAGTTTTCACGGTACGTTTTTGCTGCCGCAATGGTCACGCAGTCATGCGCGCTGACATACGCGAACGCGTTTAGCTTTTCAGCCATGACGGCCAGTTGCGCGGCAACGGCCTGGGTATCCAGTTCTGGCACTGCCAGTACACGCGGACGAACACCAATTCGCGCCTCTGCCGACAGCAGCGCATACAGGCCCGTATAGCGTCCGTTGGCATCGGAACCGCCGATCACTAACTGATCTTGCGTCGGTTTAGGTTCATTGCCTTCCGCCTGCGCATTCGCCGCGTCTGCTACGCGGATCACCACCGTTTGAGGGCTGGCCTGATCGGAAATGCATTTCAGCGTCGTGTGTAACGTACCGGTTTTTCCTGCCTTGCCTAACACGCTGGCAACGCGGGTTAACAATACGGGTTCGTTTAACGGGAACGTATCAGCGTCGGCATCATCGGCAGTACACACCACGCCGATCACTGCCGAGTCGATATCGTTAATGATGGTGCTGAGATCCGTTGTTTCTCGGACGGTCACACCATGATGATAATTAGTCGCCATGCTTGTTGCCTCAATGCGTCAAATGTCCGGCTTCATGATTGCGGGATTTCGCTGCCTGCGCACGACGTTTGCCTTGTCGCTGCATCGTGACAACCAGCGCCGATTGTCCCTACGCGCGCGTAACGCGAGTATTCAGGCAGAGATCGGGGGGTAACAATGTCAATCATGGGCACGGTAGGGGATATTTCTGGGCGGCTGGACGAGTATTCACCCCGTCCGGCATTTATGGTGAGGGTTGGAGATAAGCAGGTTACGGAGCTGAATGATCGGCTGATGTCGTTATCGCTGACAGATAACCGAGGCTTTGAGGCGGATTCACTGGAACTGGTGCTGGATGATGTAGACGGAAAATTAGCCCTGCCGGAGCGTGGGGCAAAGGTTACCGTGGCGCTGGGCTGGGCGAATGAACCGCTAATCAGCAAAGGGACATTTACGGTTGATGAAATTGCGCACCGTGGCCCGCCAGATCAACTGATGATTAGCGCCCGCAGTGCCGATTTCAGAGAAACCTTTAACGTTAAGCGTGAGTACAGTTGGCACAATGTGACCGTCGGATTTGTAGTATCTGCTATCGCCACTCGTTACGGGTTGAAAGCCGGTGTAACGGAACGGCTGGCGAAGCTGGAACTTGACCACGCTGACCAGACGAATGAATCCGATATCAGCTTCCTTACGCGCATGGCGGAAATGGTAGGCGCAATCGCCACCATAAAAAACGGCATGTTGCTGTTCATTGTTCCAGGGCAGGCGGTTTCGCAAAGCGGCAAGCCATTACCGGCTATCACCATTACCCGCAGCAGCGGCGACAACCACAGTTTCCGTGTTGCTGATCGTGACGCCTACACCGGTGTTACGGCGTACTGGCTGGATCTGAATTTTGGCAAAACCAAGACCACAAAGGTAAAAAATAAACGCAAAACCAATACACCCGCCAAAAAGAAAGCGCCTGCATCCAGCAGTAAAGAGGGGAATTATCTGGAGGGAACCGAGGGCAATGTTTATGTCATGCGCTCGACGTTTAAAACCGAGCAGGCGGCAAAACGTGCCGCAGCGGCCAAATGGTCAAAACTGCAACGTGGTGCGGCGGAATTCAGTATGACATTAGCGCGGGGCCGTGCTGATTTATATCCCGAATTACACGCCCGCATGTCTGGCTTTAAAACGGTTATCGACAATGCTGATTGGGTAATTACGCGCTGCGTGCATGAAATAAGCCAGTCGGGATTTACTACATCGCTGGAATTTGAGGTGAAAATAACGGACTGGGCAGCAGATGATAATGATGATTAATACAACTGCTGTGTATAATACCAGTAACACCAACCGTTTGAGGGGTTGTCATGGCGATCAAATGTCCAAAGTGCCGCGCAACTGCAAAAACACGTACCAGCGTAGAACTCAGCCCATTGGTTCGACGTAGCTATCACCAGTGCCAAAACATGATGTGCGGTTACTGCTTTACCAGCATGACACACATTGATGAGGCACTGAACGAAACGAAACCCGCACCTGGCGCAAGTGTCCCCACCAATATCTTTCCCCGCAGCCACAAAGGGGAAAATCAGTTGGATTTAGCGTTGTAGATTGTTCAATCTGACTTAACAAAAGCGGCTAAATTCTTGGTCGCTTTTTCCATGCCTAAAATCAGCGCTGCCACTCTGCTGCCATTTTGCTGCCACTAGCCCTTTTTCATGCACAAAAAAACCACCTTTCGGTGGTTGAATTTTAGTTTATAACTAATTGTTTTTATTATCTTAAATCAATGGTGCCCGGGGCGGGACTTGAACCCGCACAGCGCGAACGCCGAGGGATTTTAAATCCCTTGTGTCTACCGATTTCACCACCCGGGCTTAAATATTGGAGGCGCGTTCCGGAGTCGAACCGGACTAGGCGGATTTGCAATCCGCTACATAACCGCTTTGTTAACGCGCCAAAATATTCAGGTCTTAGTGACCAACATCCGCAATTGCCGATGTTTTAAATTGGAGCGGGAAACGAGACTCGAACTCGCGACCCCGACCTTGGCAAGGTCGTGCTCTACCAACTGAGCTATTCCCGCAACACAGAACTTACTGATTCTCTTAACTTCTTACAAACCAGCGTTGCTGTTGATGCGGTGCATTCTACTGACCTGACGCAATGAGTCAATAAAATTATCAAGCAACTGCGTTCGTTTGCTGGTTTTTACGGCGCTTCGATCAAGGTTCAAGCAGATCGTGTCTTGCGGCGTTCAAATATTGAAACATGGACCAGAAAGTCAGTACGGCGGCGATGTACAACGCCACAACCCCAACGCCTTCAACAACACGTTCTGGGCGCCATAACAAAGCAAAAAGCGCCATCATCTGAGCCGTGGTTTTCACCTTCCCTATCCACGACACGGCAACGCTACTTCTCTTACCAATTTCAGCCATCCACTCGCGCAATGCTGAAATGATGATTTCCCGCGCGATCATTGTCGCGGCAGGCAGCGTAATCCACCAGGAGTGATAGTATTCCGCAACTAGCACCAACGCGACAGCCACCATCACTTTATCCGCAACAGGATCGAGGAAGGCACCAAAACGCGTGGTCTGTTTCCAGCGGCGGGCAAGGAAACCATCAAACCAATCCGTAATGGCAGCAAACACGAAAATCAACGCGCAGAGCAGCGGTGCCCAGACGAATGGAAGATAAAACGCCAGCACAAAAAACGGAATAAGAGCAACACGAAACAGGGTAAGCAACGTCGGTATATTAAATTGCATAGCGCTTAGGTAACTATCTGGCTGGAGTGGATACTAAGAGTATGTTGCAACATTGTCCCTAGTGTTTCAATGCATGGAAGATTTTTTCTGCCAATGCATGCGAAATTCCTGGAATATTTGCAATCTCCTCAATACTGGCATTCATCAAAGGTTGCAGTCCTCCCATGTATTTCAACAGGGTTTGACGCCTTTTAGGGCCGACACCTTCGATAAGCTCCAGCGTACTGGTATTTCTTACTTTTGCTCTCTTCTTACGATGTCCGCCAATTGCATGGTCATGCGAATCATCGCGAATATGTTGGATAACATGCAATGCGGGAGAATCAGGCGGTAGTGCCATGCCCTCGCCCGTCGACTCAAAAAACAGCGTTTCCAGCCCAGCTTTACGATCGCTGCCTTTCGCGACACCAAGTAGCAGAGGCTTGTTTTTATCCCACGATACCTGCAGCGAGTCAAACACGTCCTGAGCCTGGCCGAGCTGCCCTTTTCCGCCATCGATCACAATGACATCCGGTATTTTGCTGTCATCCAGCGCTTTACCATATCGACGTCGGAGGACTTGCGCCATGGCGGCATAATCATCGCCTAGCGTAATGCCACTGATATTATAGCGGCGATATTCCGAACGTAACGGACCATTGGCATCAAATACTACGCAGGATGCCACAGTCTGTTCGCCCATCGTATGACTGATATCAAAACACTCCATCCGATGGATTTCGGGCAACTGCAACACGTTAGCTAACGCCGCCAGTCGCTGGTGAATGGTGGACTGCTGAGACAGTTTTGTGACCAGCGCCGTCGCAGCATTTGTCCGCGCCAGTTTTAAATAACGAGCACGATCGCCGCGGGGTTTCGTTTGAATCTGTACTTTTCTTCCCGCAACTGCCGTTAGAGACTCCGTCAGCAAATCCTTATCGGGCAGAGTGAAGTCGAGCAGAATTTCTGTAGGAAGCGTTCGGCCTAAGCTTCCCTGCAAATAGAATTGCCCGACAAAAGTCTGCACGACCTCCCCCAATTCCGTACCACCAGGTACTTTGGGGAAATAGCTCCGGCTGCCAAGCACTTTTCCCTGTCGGATGAAAAGGACATAGACGCAAGCCATGCCAGCATCAAAGGCAACACTGATAACATCCAGATCTTCGCCGTCGCCGGAAACAAATTGTTTTTCCGTCACACGCCGAACCGCCTGGATCTGATCGCGTATCCGAGCTGCATCTTCAAAATGCAGATCGCGGCTGGCCGCTTCCATCCGGGAGATGAGTTGATTCAGTACTTGCTGGTCTTTACCAGACAAAAACAGGCGAACATAGTCAACCTGCTGTTGATAATCTTCTTCGCTAACCAAACCGCTAACGCAGGGCCCGAGGCAGCGACCAATTTGATATTGCAGGCAAGGACGAGAGCGATTGCGATAGACGCTATTTTCACACTGGCGCACCGGAAACAGCTTTTGCAGCAATATTAGCGTTTCACGCACAGCATTGCCGTTGGGAAACGGGCCGAAATATTCGCCCTTCGCATGCTTAGCGCCACGGTGAACAGCCAAACGTGGATGCGCATCACCGCTCAGGAAAATCATGGGATAGGATTTATCGTCGCGCAACAAGACGTTATAACGCGGCTGATAAAGTTTGATGTAGTTGTGTTCCAGCAGTAAGGCTTCAGTTTCCGTATGCGTGATCGTGACATCAATATGCTTGATGCTTTTGACTAGTGCCTCGGTTTTACGGCTGGCGACATGACTGCGGAAATAGCTGGCAAGTCGTTTTTTTAAGTCTTTTGCCTTACCGACGTAGATGACCGTATTACCGGCGTCATACATCCGGTAGACGCCAGGCTGGCTCGTTACCGTTTTTAAAAATGCCGAAGCATCGAAACTCTCACTCACTACTTAACAATGTCTCCGCGGTAAAAAGCCCATGCTTGATAGCCAGATGAGTTAACTCTACATCGCCGTTGATATTCAGCTTGCTGAACATACGGTAGCGATAGCTGTTCACTGTTTTAGGGCTAAGATTAAGCTGATCTGAAATTTCAGTCACTTTCTGCCCCTTCGTTATCATTAGCATAATCTGTAATTCGCGTTCAGACAAACACTCAAGCGGCGCATCGGTCTGCGGCTCCAACTGGCTTAATGCCATCTGCTGAGCAATATCAGAAGCAATATACCGTTTACCAGCATGTACAGCGCGAATGGCGGAGATCACTTCCTGAGGGGCGGCAGCTTTACTCACATATCCCGCGGCACCGGCCTGCATCACTTTAGCAGGTAGCGGATTCTCAGTATAAATAGTGAGCATGATGACTTTTATATCTGGCGTAAAACGCAGGATCTTGCGCGTTGCTTCAAGCCCACCGATGCCCGGCATGCTCATGTCCATCAGGACAACATCTACATCATTGCTTCGGCACCATTTGACAGCATCTTCACCGCAGCATGCCTCACCAACCACTTTCAGACCTTTGATATCGTCAAGAATGCGTCGTATCCCTGCCCGCACCAGTTCATGGTCATCAACAAGAAAAACGCTAATCAAAGAATAATTCTCCAAAAAAGGGAGTAACACTTACATAAAAAGTTGCTTGCAGGTGATACTACGTTGGTTTCAAAAAATAATGAACACAGATTTATATGAATATGTATTTTAAAATATACCGAGAAGGAATAAAGCACGTTCCCGATCATAACAATATATCGTTAACCTGATGGTGTATGTTGATCACATTCTTAACATTTCAAATACGCCACACAGTATAAACACGTCAGTGGCACAAAATTTATAAAAAACAATGCAAATCAAATGGCATGCAATTGGCTTTACATCTTGAATGTCAATAAAAAGTCACTATTGTAATCAGGATGTGGTTAGAAATTTTATCATCGCTGCCACGATATTATACAAATAATATATTCAGTGAAAAACGTCCATAGTGAACATCATATGTATTAAACAAAACACATCTATAGCCTTTACCACCCAAAAACATCCAAAATATAGACGCTATTTAAATAAGTTAAATGCATAAAAAACAGTCACTAAAATGGCTTTATCCGCGAATAATATCAATCCACAATATGCTTTATGTTATACTCCCGCCCATCTGGTTCTGCCTGTCGCGTCAGCGGTAACGCCCGCAGCAGGCGAAGGAAAACATCTTTTTCTTGTTGAGGACAAAACATGAGCAACGCAGATTTTTCTACTACTGCATCCGCTGAAACACTGGCCCACGAGGTTACCTGCCTGAAGGCTATGGTTACGCTGTTATTAAAAGCAATCGGCCAGGCAGATGCCGGTAAAGTTATCATCAATATGGAAAGATATATTGCTCAATTGGAAGATGCCGAGCAAGCCGCTGTCTTTGATAACACGATTAAACAAATCAAAACCAGCTACCGTAAATAGCACTATTTGCTACACCGCCATCTTAATAATTTGATCTGGCGGTGTAGTGATATTTAGCATTGTCTTCCTGATTTAAAAATAGAGACGCTCGTCTACTTATTTCCGATGCTGATAAGTTTCAAAAGCAGTGCCTCTTCTTTCTTTTTATAAAGCGTTAATTCCATCACCAACGCTTTATCCAGGAACTGTTTTCTGGAAAGTGCTTTTCTTTCATCAACCAGCTCCCTCAGCTCAGTGAAGCATTCATTTATTTTGTACTCTTTTGAACTTTCCGTACAAATTATCTCATGGATTGCCTGGCTCAGTTCAGACAATGAGATAACCGATTTTGGATCCTGGTGACTTTTTTCTATGACAGCCAGTAATTTTTCGAATCCCATATGAACCTCCGAAATCAAGCAGAAACTTGCTTATGGCTAACCAGGAAACTCCAGCTACCTCTAAACGCCGCCCCAGTGGATATGAACACAGCCCTGTGCAAACAACTCGTCACATCATAAACGATCTGTCAACGATTCCATCTGCTAAGCATAGCACCTTCTCGCCACTCTTCAGGACGATTGAGGCACATTCTCGCCATCAAAAGTGATAACGTTCAGCGATATCATCAGACACTTTATGTCTCCAGCTGGCATGACAGCAGAATACCAATAAAACATGATCGAAAAGTCACGACTATTAAGCGAGGGGATTTGTTATGAAAGTGATAAAAATAGGATAAAGCGGGGAAAACCAACGCAGAAAATATGGTTAACGTTAAGAAAGAATATAATTAAAAACAAATTAACCAAAGAAAACAGAAATAATAACAAACTGAAATTAATATCATAACTCATTGAAATTGTTGGTGGGTCGTGCAGGGTTCGAACCTGCGACCAATTGATTAAGAGTCAACTGCTCTACCAACTGAGCTAACGACCCAACGGCGAGGATTATTCTCCTCCCCGGCGTGCCTGTCAAATACTTCATATTAATTTTTTATGCATGATAATAGGATTGTTAGCGATTGGTAATTTTGTTAACCTGCTCAGCCTATTTATCTCTAGCCTCTCATCATTTTATATCCTCTTCATTTTAGGGCGAAAAACATACAGCGTCATCTTACATCATTAGCTGCCCTCTTTATGCCTGGCTATCTCAGACATCCGCTGTAATAAGTACTGCGGTTGCGCTATCTTATTCGTTTCGATTTTCGTAAACGAGAGCCGCCAAAGAGCTCAAAAAAACATCACAGACAGAAACAGGAAAGTGTACTTACATGGTCGAACAATCAAAAGAAGCCGCAGACCTTGCCTCTGAACAGGGAGAGGGACTGCAACGGAATCTGACTAATCGTCATATTCAGCTCATCGCCATCGGCGGAGCGATCGGTACCGGGTTATTTATGGGCTCGGGCAAAACAATCAGCATGGCGGGTCCTTCGATCATCTTCGTTTATATGATCATTGGTTTTATGCTGTTTTTTGTCATGCGCGCAATGGGAGAACTATTACTCTCCAACCTCAACTATAAGTCATTCAGCGATTTCGCTGCTGACCTCCTTGGGCCATGGGCAGGTTTCTTTACTGGCTGGACGTATTGGTTCTGCTGGGTCGTAACCGGGATAGCCGATGTCGTAGCCATTAGTGCCTACTCACAGTTCTGGTTCCCTGATTTATCGCAGTGGGTCTCTTCCCTGCTTTGCGTTCTGCTATTACTGACGCTAAACCTGGCAACCGTGAAGCTGTTTGGCGAGATGGAATTCTGGTTCGCGATGATCAAAATTGTCGCTATCGTTGCGTTAATCGTGGTCGGTGTCGCGCTGGTGATGATGCAATTCTCTTCCCCATCAGGAAACGTCGCCTCCTTTACCAACCTTTGGAATGACGGTGGCATGTTCCCTAAAGGGATAAGCGGATTCTTTGCCGGATTCCAGATCGCCGTATTCGCATTTGTCGGTATCGAATTGGTTGGTACAACGGCCGCTGAAACGAAAAACCCGAAAGTCGTGCTGCCCCGAGCAATTAACGCCATCCCGATTCGCATCATCATGTTTTATGTTTTTGCGTTAATTATGATTATGTCCGTCACCCCGTGGAGCGCAATTACTGCGGATCGCAGTCCTTTCGTGGAAATGTTCGTACTGGTTGGTCTACCTGCAGCCGCCAGTATGATCAACTTTGTCGTACTGACGTCGGCGGCATCCTCGGCGAATAGCGGCGTATTCTCCACCAGCCGCATGCTCTTTGGCCTGGCGAAACAAGGCGATGCACCGAAAAGTTTCGGCGTGCTCTCTAAACGCGCGGTTCCTTCGACTGGGTTGATGTTCTCCTGTATTTGTTTGCTTTCCGGCGTGGTGCTGATCTACCTGATTCCGAACGTGATGACGGTCTTTACACTGGTGACCACCGTCTCCGCGATTTTATTCATGTTCATCTGGAGCATCATCCTGTGCTCTTACCTGACATACCGTAAAAAACGCCCTCAGCTACATGCCGAGTCATCTTATAAAATGCCGTTGGGTATTTTCATGTGCTGGATATGTCTGGCCTTTTTCGCTTTTGTTATTGTACTGTTAACATTACAGCCAGATACACGGCAAGCGCTTATTGTCACGCCGCTGTGGTTTATTGTTCTGGCTATTGCTTATCAGTTTATTCGACGGAAAAAGCAGGCTGTTGATGTGAAATAAAAGGTATAAACGCAAGAAAGGCGCGGACAGACGTCGGCGCCTTCAATTTTTTTCAGCAAAATCACGCATAGCACAAGTATTCTCTATTATTGAATATAAACAATTCTCAATTGGATATACGAAAATTAATATGCGAACAATTAATGTCGTCACCATTGATATATAAGAACGTTATTCCCGCAATGAAACGGTTGTGATTCGATTGATGTTTTTTGCCAATAGTTCGAGAGCTAAGCAATTATGTTCATCCTGCCGCTGTGAAGCATCAGCAACGACACCTTCTATTTTTCTATTTAACTCATTGATTTTGCTGTCATCAAGTGTTGAAACAATAGCGGAAATCAGCATCTCTAACGATTCAATCTTCGCGTTAAGCGCTTTTTCTCCAACTTCTTTTTCTGCCAGCTTTATTAAAAGATGAGAGAGGATATTATTCATTTGAACTCCTTAATCAAAAAAATAACTGTCATACACCCATAAGGCAACACCTGTTCTTGGTGCACAGGATTAGAGAAAACATAACGAAGATTAATGTAACACTGTGAATGGCCTGACCGCTAGTGTCTATTATCATTTTAAGGAAATCATATTCACACGGCAGCAATAAAATGAAGTTGCAGATAAATAAACCAAATAAATAAAAAAACTAAAAAACCATTTTATTTTTAAGAGCAAAAATCCCTGCTTTGAGGAAGCCAGATAATGCTATGAGTTGTGATAGTCTTCACAAAAAAATAAGAAAGAGCACTATTTTTATCGAACATCTGACACAAAAATCTGATGAGTAGCCAGCCATCGGGAAATGGCTGGCTCTATGGCTAACGCTTACGCACTCATTGATTGTCGTGCGCCACTCACCGCATCCTTTGCCTGTTCACACTGTGATAATATCGTCTGTGCATGAGAATAAAGAATTTTCCCCGCCTCGGTGGGCGTCACACCACGCCGGCTCCGTACCAGCAACTGTTTTTCGAGTTCACTCTCCAGCGTCGCGACCTGCTGGCTCAGCGCCGGTTGTGCAATATGCAACAACTCAGCAGCCTGTGTCAGGCTACCGATATCAACGATTTTCACAAAATACTTGAGCCGTCTAAGATTCATGTCTGCCTCCTGAGTAGTTACCCTAAAGAGGTAGCAAAAAGCGCGCCATATTATGTTTCTATGCCTAAGAAAAAGTGATACCTCATTGATAAGCCACAGGTAAAATAAGGAAAAGCAATGATTCTGCTAACCAAAACACCTGATTCTGTCTGGAAACCCCGTCATCAAGCCCATACCAACCTGCACCATCTTAAAGCAACCCCTGCTATTTTAGGGTGCAAACCCGCCCGCGACTCAGCGTATTTCATTGCTTTCCAGTGCTCAACTTGAGCAATAATTTCAATATGTTGGTTATTAGTTCGGCAATCAAACGCACCAAGCGATAACAGCCTTTGACAACCCGAAACGCTCCCGCTATTATCCATCGCACTTAACCGATTCCTCTGTAGTTCAGTCGGTAGAACGGCGGACTGTTAATCCGTATGTCACTGGTTCGAGTCCAGTCAGAGGAGCCAATTTAAAGAAAGCAGACGTTCACTAACGTCTGCTTTTTTGCTTTTTATCAATTGGTTATCCCCTTCTTCAGGTTCGCCCTCGTTCACCCAAAAACACTCGAAGCCATACCCTTTTGCTGGTAAAAATACTGGTAAAGCTGGTTCGATTTCGTTTTTACCAGCAATCGGAGGGAGCCGTCATGTCACTTACTGATACTAAAGTAAAAAATGCCAAACCGTCAGAAAAGGTGGTTAAGCTCACTGACGGGTTCGGCCTCTACCTGCTGGTACATCCCAACGGTTCAAAATACTGGCAGTTAGGCTATCGCTTCGAAGGAAAACAGAAGGTGTTCTCCATCGGTGTCTACCCTGCTGTTTCTCTGGCTGATGCCAGACAACGCCGAGATGAGGCCAAAAAGCTGTTAGCGGCGGGAATCGACCCCAGCGCCAAAAAACAGGCTGACAACAAAATCGTTCAGGAACGACGTAACAATACCCGCGCTTTCAAAACTGTTGCCAAAAGCTGGTTTGCCACCAAAACCACATGGTCAGAAGATTATCAACGTTCTGTTTGGACACGACTCGAAACTTACCTGTTCCCTGATATTGGTGAAAAAGATATTGCTGAACTGGATACAGGCGATCTGCTGGTTCCCATCAAAAAGATAGAGAAGCTGGGCTATCTGGAAATTACCATGCGGGTGAAACAGTACACCACCGCCATCATGCGTTATGCCGTCCAGCAAAAGATGATCCGTTTCAATCCTGCCTACGATTTGGAAGGTGCTGTTCAGAAGCCACAGACGGAACACCGCCCCGCTATTGAACTGGAAGAGATACCTACTCTGCTGGAACGAATTGAAGCCTATAAAGGCCGTAGCAGGCTGACTCAATTAGCGATAAAACTTAATCTGCTGATTTTTGTCCGTTCCAGTGAACTCCGCTTTGCCCGATGGTCAGAGATCGATTTCAAAAGTGCCTTGTGGGTTATCCCTGAACAGCGTGAAGCCATTGAAGGGATCAAACATTCAGGCCGTGGTGCAAAAATGCGCAGAAAACACTATGTTCCTCTATGCGATCAAGCACTGGCAATTTTGGAAGAGCTTAAAGACCTCACCTATGACGTTAACGGTGATGAGGGTTTTATCCTGACAGGCTGTTATGATGCAATGAAGCCCATGAGTGAAAACACCATCAACAAAGCACTGCGCAAAATGGGTTATGACACCAAAACCGATTTGTGTGGTCATGGTTTCCGAACATTAGCGTGTAGTGCGTTGATCGAATCAGGTATCTGGCCTGAAGATGTGGTTGAACTTCAAATGAGCCACATGGAAAAGAACAACGTTCGTGCTGCTTACACCCATAAGGCTAAACATCTGGAGCAACGCCGCCTCATGTTGCAATGGTGGGCTGATTTTCTGGATGCTAACCGCAACGGGATGGTTAGGCCGTTTGAGTTTGCGCAGAAGGGATAAATAGCGAAAGGCCACGGATGGCTGACATTTCATTCAACTATTTCGTTAATGGTGCGTTATAATCATCGCCTAAATAACACACAGCATAAGGTTAAATCATGGATGAGAGATATGTCATTGCTCCGCATAAAACCAATTTATCATATAGGTTTGATGGTAATGAAGAGGTTACCATTGAATTAGAAATGCACCTAATTTTCGATACCGTTAACCAACGAGTGATTACTATTTGTAACTCATTGGAAGAAGCACAGATAAAGATTGAAGAACTAAAAAGAAAAGTTAGTTCAAGACCTCGTATAAAATAAAAGGCATTACGTTATATATCCTATGATGCTCTTTAATCAGTGGAGCATCAAAATAGGCATACATACTGCTACCATCAGGAAACACATACCAACAGCAACCATTGGATTTGTGTCCCCATTGAGCGCGAATAAATCCTTTTCGAATATTGACACCTTTAGGCCAATCAGTGATTTTCTCTATCAAAAAAGAGTTATCGTCTTTTTTTGTTAACGAAAATAAAGAAAATTCATCAACATCAACGATAAAAGGCATTGTTACATATGATTGATAAACGGCTCCATCTTCATGTAAAAAGAATAGTTCTTTACCACACCAACGGATTTCATTTTGATCATATTTAGCTGAATTGAGTTCTTTTACATTATCAGGCCAGTTGTTTTGTACGTTAATTAATATTTTCATTTAAAAGCTTATGTTATTTATAGATATAGTCAGATATAACAAGGTGAGTTATATTGTCAATGAGTGATAATGAATTTTATTTGAAATAAATATTTTCAATGAAAGGCGATGCTAAATATCCCCCTTCAACTCAACACAGAACCGTTTAAGCTCTGCCGAACCAATTACTTAAACCAACACCCCAGACTTATCCCATCATTCGCAACCGACCACATCCAACTGTTCACGCAGTTCTGAAGCTATACGGGTCTGAAAGGCTGGATACTTGCACGGTATGGATTTTTGTATCGCGTTAACTAATTGAATTGACTAGTAACAGTCCTAGTCTTAAATTGCAGCCGATAAGGTTCACGCCTGTATACAAGATTACCTATAAACCAGCTTCGCCCCTGAACGGTACTTGCAATACCAGACAAGGGCTAACCTCAACGTTAGAAGGATAACGCTATGGCTGTCTGTCAGTTTACCTATTCCCTTCCTGAAAATCTGCATCTGGCTACTGCTTTTTTTGCCACATCTCAACATCCAGCAACGGAGGTTTATCATGTTCGATAACACACCTCTGGAACTGGAAGAAATCATCGATCAGTGTCGGGCATTAGCTTATGCCGTTATTGAACTGGATGAACTTAAAGCAAAAGAGATTTTGATCTTTGTTTTGTGGGAACGGCTTGATCTGTTATTTCGTACTTTTCATACGCCAGAAGTGATCCCAGTAGACTAAGGAAAGAGCCATGAGGATAACGCATTAAGGCCACAATTTTAATTGTGCGGGAAGTTGAGCAGCATATACAGATTGTTGTGCTGCTATTTAATTTTTTTGATTACAGTTCGTCGTTATGAGTTTTTTATTTTAATAAGTAGATCATCAGACTATTTTTTAAAATAAACCTTACTGAAACAGTCTGGTGTTAATGTGATACAAGCCAGTGTCTCACCATTATCATCACAAAACTCTATCTCATATACAGGAGATGGTTCGTTATAAATGTGAACAATAACCCCTAGCATTCCTTTTTTCAACCCTTCCTCTGGAAGATCATTTTTTAAAGAAATAACATCAAATAAATAATAACTCGCCATGTATCCCTACTATTACATCATTTAACTTTTTGGCCATTTTTAAAAGCTTCTCTAGCTTCGTTTAAACTCATCTTGTTTGCTCCACATCTATCAGGATTTTTAGACTGAAAAGGATCATCTTCCCATCCACAATGAGAGCAAATATCATATTCACCTAACACGTCGAACTCATACTTACCACAGCACGGGCATGGACAGTTATATTTACTACTCAATTCATTACCCTCTCTTCTTATTTTTCACTGGAAGAGTTAAATTAATAATAAAATTACCATCTAACCATTGTCGTAGGTAATGTCGATGAAAGCGGCAATGAAAATTATGTACAGGTCAGGAACGTACACCTAAAGCAATTTCTGCTGCTATTGAAGGCGGAAAAAAGCTGAAAGATCTTCAGTTCTGATGAACATATCAACCTGCAACCCTGTTTATTATAGAGTTGCAGGCTGAATAAACACAGATTGTGTTTTACCTCGATCATCTCAATCTCTCACAAAAATCACTATAGGAAACATTAACTTAAATAGTGAAGGTCGAGCCTAACTACCACCGCAGCGTAGATGTTAGAATAAATGCGACCTCGGTAACTATATTATCCTCATCGTAATCTATCTGGATACTGGTTTGAATATGTCTCACCCCTGATGAAAACAAGTCAACCCATCCAAACGACTCATTCATTATGACTTGCGGTGGAGTACTACGTATTGGATTACCAAATACCTCATGTACCCACTCACGAGACATCTTGCTCTGCCTCAGTAATGGAGCAGGAAGATCATTCGGGAAGACCCAACCTGCAACATTTTTATTCTGAATCATAAAAGTAATTTCTATGAGAGTTTTCTCATTTCGTTCAAATGCAAGAAAAACCCCTTCTTTTGGCATATCCAAACTAAGTACTGGAGAGCCTGAAGAGCCTTTAGGCGTTTTTTTATAAGGAATTAAACCTGCAGCAATAATATCAGAATATTTCTCACCGAGATGTCTAATAAGTGCATCAACATTTACTGTCATTTATATAATCCTTGCTTATCATTCAAACCATGCATTTTTTCCCTTGCAGCTTCTATCTCATCATCCGTAGCCCCAGCCTCCTTTAACGCTGATTTAATAGCATCAAGATTACGGTCAAGCGCTGCTCGTAGATCCTGAGAGTCTTTTTCTATAACATGCGGTTGATTTCGCCAACCGTATGTCTGGCTAATTTTTTGATGAACTTCTTTTGGAATAATCAATGCAGCAACCTTTTTACTTAACGTCTTTATCTGAGTTTCTTTTAAGTGAGGATATTTCCTTCTTAAGAAAGCTTCTACCGCAGCAGCAGAAGGCATGTGATCAGCATGATATTTCCCCTGCCTTGGTCTACCAACAAAATTACTATACAAATCCACATCTAACAAGTTGACCGGAGGCTTACTCAAATAAATATAAATCGGTGGAAACGCATTCTCAGGGAACACCAGAATGTAATCCCGAAAATCCTTCTCGTCCGGCATTGGTGTCGCAAGAATACTGACATCATCCATCTCTGGAATTTCAAATCCCGGCACTGCTGACGGAATAACAGGCTGTTCACCGTGTGCCGTGTCTGTGGGTAATTCCATACCCGGATTATCCGGTGTCCATAAAATCGTTGGCCCTGTTGCCCCCTCTTCCCAGAACTCGTAACGGTTATTGGGGAAATCATGTTTCAGTAATCTGACACGAACCTGATCGCGACCACTTTCCATACTGGTGTGGTAGCCAACCACCTTCAGCCTGCCCGTTTCCTCATCTTCCACCCACTGATAACGCACACGACTGGGAACTGAACCCTGCGTCTTCGCTACCTCCAGTAGCTTTTCCTGTGTCAGCAAATCGTTTTTTTCACCTTTCAGATGCTGCTGAATCAATGCACCCATCAGCAAAAAACTTTGCGCCATCTGCAACTGGCCTTGCCAGATTGATGGACCAGAAAGGCGTTTCATCTGATGCGACAGTGCCTTTGCTGCATCCTGATTGGCCTGAGCTACAGCGCCACCCGCAGCAGCGGTCGCCCCCGCCTGTGCTGCCGTACCTGCCATGACCACTGGTTGAGGTGGCGGCAACATTGCCGCATCCGCTTTACCCACTAACAGATCAAATACCGTTTTATACCACGGCTCCATCGGGGGTATCTGAGGCTTGTTAATCGCACCGGGCGGGGTCTTGGGTAACGGTTCGTTTTTTCTGGCAAATGACTGAGGAGGAGAAACCGCAGAAGACGTATTTTTCTTTTTCGCTGCCTGCGCATACTGTTTCACTTCACCCGGTTTATCATCTGAAGTGATAGGCTTACCAACAGGCTCGGCGACATAAAAACTCATTTCCCCAATATTGCCCTGTGGCTCGTCTTCCTTTCCCGCATCGGTACAACCCGCGCCACGTAAACAGGATTTGGCAAAAACAGGCTCTACAGCCAGCATCGGTGTTAATGCCAGCAATGGCGCACGGGTTAATGCTGCCTGTTTAGCACAGTCCTGAACGGGAGAACGATGGGGGGTATCACCAATGATGACGTTGCCACTGCCGGAGACAATGACACCACCGCAATTGATGCCATCTCCAATACGCGCAGCGGGCTTGCCGTTAATAATGACTGTGGATGAACCTTCGGCAATTTTTCGGGAATGAACACCATGTGGTGTATTGGGACAGGGACAACCATGAAGCAGAGCAGCATCACCTTGTCGGGCGGCAGGCTGACCATTAATAATGACATCAGAACTGCCTTCAATTATCGGGGTTTCAGGGAAGCAATCATGACCACTTCCGATATCATTGAGACGGGCAGCACCCGGCATTGCCATTCTCCTTTGACAGTAAAACATTCCTTTTGAGGGCTGAATGTTGGGCGCTTTTTATGGATGATTCAATACCGAAATCGTTAACAGTGCCCAATAGAGACGTTACTAGCGAAATTTTTATTTATGGTCAGATATTATTTTACAAAAATACTTACCTTGCTAAAAATAAGATCAATTACTACTCATACAAGCATAAATACTATAATAACTCGCACTGCAACTATCATTTCCACCGCCCCCATCACCACCACTCCCGCTATGTGTAC
>NZ_JAUMIO010000045.1:0-24233 GCF_032905925.1 Pectobacterium sp. HCp5_1 | reverse complement strand
CCTCGCGGAGAATACTGATGATCTGTTCGTCGGAAAAACGCTTCTTCATGGGGATGTCCTCATGTGGCTTATGAAGACATTACTAACATCGCGGTGTGTTAATCAACGGGGAGCAGGTCAGATTTGCTTGACACTGAATCAGATTTACCCCGCGCATTAGGACGATTTGCGGATGATCAAGCCGTAAGGATCCTGACCATTCATAAGAGCAAGGGGCTGGAGTTCGACTCTGTCATTATCATGGCTGTTGAAAATGAGATTTTCTTTGGCAATGAAGACGAGAATCGCTGTGCCTTTTTTGTTGGTGTATCCCGAGCAAAGAAACGTTTGGTCTTAACTCATGCCGCTCAGCGAGAGCGCCCAGCGAACGCGAAACGTTGGAATGTTAGTAGAACTGCCCAGTCTGAGTATTTTGGTTATGTTACACCGTTTGTAAGTAAGCAATCAGAGAACACAGAATGCCCCCAAAACCCTGTTGAATCCGGTAGATAATAGGGGTAAAAAAACGGACTAAAACCCGCAGTGTACGGACTTTAAGTTGATTTCGGTAAACTTGGAGAGGATTAGAAGTGGTGCCGATAATCGAGTCTAACATACGATATTCGTATTACGATGCGAGTAATATCAAAGATGAGTACAATGGTGAGTGCAAATAAAATAAATAATTAAAAATCATATTAAAATAAATCAGTTAAAATATAAATGACGGTTCAACGTCTAAATCGCTTTTGTTGTCTCATGAGATCTCACTGTATCTCTTGAAGACCAACAAACCTCATAAAACCCACGCAATTGCGTGGGTTTTCTTTTGATAAAGTCTACGTCCCCTCTCGAAAGCTCATCTATATCGCAAACGACCTGAACGTAGATCAGATGATTTACGTTGGTTAAGAATCATTACAATCAGATTGTTGACCCGATTGTTAAAAATCATATCGTTGAGGGCATTAAATCATTCGATCCTCTGGGCATGAATGTGTCTTAGCCACGACATAAAATGTCCAGACAGGAAGGGAATAGAATGCCTCTACGTTCACTGCAAGCACTTTGCCTGCTAAATTTTTTTATGGCCGACGTGCGTGACGGACTAGGCCCTTTTCTCGGTATTTTTCTTGCACAGCAGCACTGGCTCCCAGGGGAAATCGGTCTTGTCATGACATTAGGAGGCGTTGCAGGACTACTGGCTACGATTCCCGCGGGGTTGATCACGGATTCATCTCACCATAAACGACAGATGCTGTTGATTGGATGTGTGATGATTACGTCCGCGACCTCACTTTTATGGTTCAATCAAACTCCCTGGGTTACAGGCATCTCTCAGATAATCAACGGTATTGCCGCAGCATTTATTGGGCCGATTCTCACCGGGTTAACGTTGGGCCTGACCGGGCAAAACGGTTTTAAACAGCAGATGGGGAAAAATGAAGCCTTTAATCACGCAGGGAACATGACAGCCGCAGTTATTGCAGGGGTTTCCGTATGGTACTGGGGCATGGGTGCAGTATTCATTCTTATGACAGCAATGGCTTCCCTGTCAGCGTTAGCGATAATGGGTATCCGTGAAAATGACATAAACCATAAAGCAGCCCGTGGTATTGATTCCAATGTCACAAGAAAACCGATTTCATGGCCATCCCTATTGATAAGTCATTCGTCTCTTATGACAATCGGCGTAACGTTACTTCTTTTTCATCTTGGGAATGCGGCGTTGCTACCCATGCTTAGTATACGTGTCGCTTCAGAACCCAGTTCAGTGAATCCTGGTCTCTATGCAGCAGCGACAGTGATTATCTCTCAGGCCGTCATGATCCCCGTTGCGCTTTGGACGGCCAGTCGTGCAGAAAGATTAAGCTACCGCCAACTTATTATGATCGCATTACTGATACTTCCCATCCGTGCCGCGTTGGCTGCCACCTTCGCGTCACCCTATTCCATCATGCCGGTTCAAATTCTGGATGGCGTCTCTGCGGGTATTCTTGGCGTCGCGGTTCCTGGCTATATAGTGAAAGAACTACAAGGAAGCGGCCATATCAACGCAGGACAGGGTATCGTTATGTTTATGCAAGGCGTTGGAGCCTCAGCCAGTCCGGCGCTTACCGGTATTGTGGTAGGGAAGTATTCATACAGCACAGCCTTCTCAGCGCTCGGTGCTATTGCCCTCCTTGCTTTGTTCATCTGGTGGCAGGCAAATCGGTCGATAGATTCATCCGTCACCCGTTGATGATAAAAAATTAAAAACAGCCACATCGGCTTCCATCTTAATATTTATTCCAGAGAGATATAATGCGCGAATTGCTGACTCCATTTATGCGTGACAAATTTCTTCACGCTCTTGTGGTACTGGGGATCATACTCAGTTTCTTTGCTGTATTTAAAACAGACGAACTCACCGCTTCTGTTGACTGGAAAACCATCCTGACGCTGACAACATTACTTATGCTCACCAAAGGTATTGAACTCAGTGGGTATTTTGACAAGATGGGTTTGAAATTGGTGAATAAGTTCAGGAAACAGAAAACGCTGGCATTATTTATCGTGACGTTAGCAGCGTTATTATCAACGTTCCTCACGAATGATGTTGCGCTGTTCATTACGGTACCACTCACGCTGTCGTTATCTAAATCCTCTGAGTTTCCCGTTGGACGATTAATTATCTTTGAAGCCCTCGCCGTTAATGCAGGCTCTTTACTCACGCCTATTGGCAATCCACAAAACATTCTTCTCTGGAGTAAGAGCGGATTAAGTTTTATGGAGTTTGTGATGACAATGCTCCCCCTGAGCGCCCTGCTGTTTATTGCATTACTGGTCTTAACAGCGTGCAGTTTCAGTAATAAGGAGATCGCGATACCGGATAACTCTCTCGGGGGAGATTATCGTCATGGTCTGCTTTTAGGTACTCTGGTGTTGTACGTGCTGTTTATCGTGGCGCTTGAGTTGGACAGAACCCTACCGATACTGATTCTTGTCCCGCTGTTTTATCTGTTGTGCGCGCGACGCGTACTGCTACAGCTTGACTGGGGATTATTGGCCGTGTTTGTCTTGATGTTTATTGATGTGTTCCTCTTGACGAAATTACCGGCTCTTAGCAACCTCATTGCATTAATACCGCATTGGAGTGATGGTGCGCATTTTCTGCTGGCGATAGGCCTTTCACAAGTCATCAGTAACGTACCTGCGACCATATTTCTGCTTCATGCCGTCCCTTCATCGGTTCTACTGACATGGGCAGTGAATATCGGCGGCTTTGGATTACTTCAAGGTTCAATGGCTAACCTTATTGCGTTGCGTATGGCAAACGATCGCCGCATTTGGTGGCAATTTCATCTATTTTCGATACCCGCACTTTTTTTCGCGATGATTGCTGGCTGGCTAATGCTTTATTGATGGCCACCAAAAACAGCACGGACTCTGTCATGAATACCGCCGAATGGTGAAACCTCACATTAGTCCGCTGCCTGGTACCCGCACCTGCTAACCGTTCACGCAGCAAGACGAATACCGCGCAGGATCGACACGGCGGTATAATACCGAACATCTCATCCATTCAACCACGCGGCAAAAATGTTGATAAACATGCTTAACTCTCGTTCAGCCTCATTACCACCACTGACTAAACGTCTGCTGCGGGTTATCGACCTGAACGCGTTCGCCAATGCGGGGCGTCATCAGTCGCCAGTCTTGATTTTCACTCGCCTGAGAAATGCGCTCCAGCGGATCGTTCCAGCGGTGGTGCGCCAGCTTAAATTTGCTGTTATGGCTCGGTAGTACCGCTTTAGCCTGCAAATCACTGGCCGCCTGCGCGCTCTCTTCTGGCGTCATATGAACGTGGGGCCAGTCCCGATCGTATTGCCCACATTCCAGTATCGCGATATCGAATCCGCCCAGACGCTCGGCGATCGCTTTGTAATGCGCACCATAGCCGCTGTCCCCGCCGAGATACAGACGATGTTGTTCCGTAATCAGCGCAAACGAGCCCCACAGCGTTTGATTATGCTTGAGGAGTCGGCCAGAAAAATGCTGTGTCGGAAGCACATGGATGTCGATGCCGTTCTCTTTCAGACAACTGAACCAACCACCTTCCGTAATGTCTTTCTGCGGGAACCCCCATTTTACAAAATAGGAACCCACGCCCGTTGGCGTGACGATGCGGCGGATTTTCCCGCGTAACGCATTCAGCGTGGGATAATCCAGATGATCCCAGTGATCGTGGGTGATCAGCAGATAGTCGATGGGGGGAACGTCATCCGGTGAATACACATTGCTGCCCTTGAAGGCGACGTTGGTGCGTGGCACTGGCGAAGCGTTGTCGCTAAATACCGGATCCAGCAGGAACGTTTTCCCTTCCAGTTGAATGAAATAGCTGGAATGGCCCATCCAGATGATGACGTTATCCGTTTTACTCAACTGGTGCAGATCGGTTTTTTCCGACGGCAGACGGGTATCTGGCAACGCACCAGCGTCTTTCTCGAAAAGAAAGCGGTACAGCAGCGCGAATCGGTTCTGGCTATCGACCGTCGGGCGAGCCACTGGGTTATGAAATGCGCCATCGCGAAAGAGTGGGTTTTCCGGCTGGGGTTTGACCTCTGGTGATACATACTGCGGCTGTTTTAACCAGCCGTAAACGGCGACTACAATCACAGCCAAAACGAGTAACAAAAGCATAGCGTTTATCCGGTGTCGTTTCGTGATGAATATATTTCGTAATGAACGTCGTTTCGTCATGCCTGATTTCAGGCATCGACCCTTTGGCATCGGCAGTTATGCACGAACGTTAAGAATCTGGCAAGGGAGAACCGGGGGATTTTTGGTGCAAAAAAAGCGAAGGTACTCGCCTTCGCTCAGGAATGTTGATGAGAAACCGTGGCGGCCTGTCACCGCTAACGTTTGCCTGCGGCGTCAGTACGGATTACTTTTTAAGCGCCAGCAGCGTTTTTCCCATCCCGATAACAAATTCATTTTGTTGCCCGATAACCTTATTCAGCCCGGCTTCATCATGCATATTTTCAATCGTGTTGATCGCCTGCACTTCCAGCACGCGCCCTTTAATCAGCGTCGAACACAGCGAATGCAGAACCTTGTTATTCAGAATCGTTTGTAAGCAGCGAAAAGGTGTCGCATCATCAATTTTTCCCGCACGCTGGTCGGGCTTAATGCGTTGGCGCAGCATCTCTTTTTCGGTACTGGCAATCACTGCATCCAGATCGCTGGGCTTGGAGGCAATCGGGACATTGCCATCGCTATCAGGCGGCAGCATAAACAATGAAACCAGCGCCTTATTGCCTGTCGTAGGGTCAACATACTCGGTCTGCACCATGTGGTTTGCCGCATCAACCACTTTTTCTCGCTGAATCATATTCAATAGCTCCGCAGGTAATGCATCGGTAAGATCCTGCGTGGTATAGCCGACGAATAAATCTGGATCTTTTGTCTCTGCGACACCGTACAGCGGCAGAACCAGTAACAGACCCGCAATCCCTTTCTTTATCACACTGATTTTCATCATATTCCCCTGCTATTCATTGTATGCATTCCCCTATCCCACCACTCGCTATTCTTATCGCGCTAACGTCGATAGCCTCTGGCCTTTTTACCACGTTTACACGCGACAACGCATTCTACAACTACAGGAAAGAATAGCATTTTTTATACAAAAACTTGTTGTCGGAGAATTCCTTCGCTAGAATCGCGCCGTTTACTCACCCCTAATGTGTCATTTGGAGCCCTAAAGTGCCCTGTACGTCAGCCCCCCACTAACCGCCGACGACTGCATTAAGCAGCCTCGATTCGGCGCAGTCTGCGCCAGCGTTGGCTGCGGTACGAGTTCCCTGTTTTCCCCGCTATTGTGCGGAGCAGAAAACGAACCTCCCGCTTCCTCCCCCGCGACTCTGGCCTCTGGAATGCCAGTGGACAGTCTATTGACTCGCGCCAGAACACGTTCGTCGGCCCTCTTTTTTATCGTAGATGGGCCTGGCTGTGCCAATAACGCAGCAGGCGAAAAACATGTATTTACATTCAATACCGTTATTAAAGTATCCACGTACCCCGCATCTGGAAGGTTCGCGTTTACAGTCTGGCGATGATGCGTCGGACCAAATTGCACTGAAAGCGCTGGCAGGCCGTTACGTCGTGATCGAAGAAAAGATCGACGGCGCGAACAGCGGCGTGTCTTTCAATGAAACGGCGGAACTCCTGCTCCAGTCGCGCGGCCACTATCTGGCTGGTGGCTCGCGGGAACGGCAGTTCAACCAGTTCAAGCTCTGGGCTACTGCGCACGAAATGCGTTTTCTTGAGCTGCTGGAAGACCGTTTCGTGATGTACGGCGAATGGGCGTACAGCAAGCATTCCGTGTTTTACGACCGGTTGCCGCACTACTTTCACGAATTTGATATTTACGATCGTCGTGACAGCATTTTTTTATCGACGGCACGCCGACACGCGATGCTGGCCGGTTCGCCCGTGTTGTCCGTTCCGGTGCTTTACGCCGGGGAGATGCCAACAAATCCGGCATTGCTGTGGAAGCTGGTATTCCGTTCGCTGGCGAAAAGCCAGAACTGGAAGACCGCGTTTGAATCCACCGTGCAGCGTGAAGGTTTGCCGCTCGCGCTGTGCTGGCAGCAAACCGATAAATCGGACCGTTCGGAAGGCCTTTATTTAAAAGTTGAAGATGATGAACAGGTACTGGCACGTTACAAGCTGGTACGCCATGACTTCATCCAGACCATTTTGGACAGCGGCTCGCATCATTCCCGGCGCCCGATTTTGCCGAACCAACTGGCTGACGGCGTTGATCTGTACGCGCCCTGTCCAACCGTATCTTGGGAAATGCTGGGGCTGAATACGCTGCGTTCTTTAGACGCGCTCGTCGCCGCGATGCCCGATAAGTAAGGAGTATGACTATCATGGATTGGAATACCATCAGGGGATTGGTCCCCACCTCTGGCGCACAGCCAGATTTTGCTGATTGTCTGGACGCGTTTCCAGTACTTCAACGCGCTAAAGAGACGCCGCAGGAACCGCGCTATCATGGTGAAGGCGATGTCTGGACACACACCATCATGGTGGTCGAGTCGCTCTTGCAGCTTCACGATTACCAGACAGCCACGCGCGAGCAGCAGGAAATTTTGTTTTTTGCCGCGTTGCTGCATGACGTTGCAAAATACCGCACGACACTGATTGACCCGGTAACGGGTCAGATTGGTCAGCCGGGACACTCGCGCAAAGGTGCTATCGACGCCCGGGTGCTGCTGTGGGATGCAGGCGTTCCGTTTGCGATTCGGGAAGCGATTTGCCGATTAATTTCGGTGCATCAGGTGCCGTTTTACTGCCTTGAGGATGAACGCCGTCGGATGTCGCCGATCTTTACGATTCGCGAACTCTCTTGGCAGTTGAGCATTCCGCTGCTGGCAACGCTGGCGGAAGCCGATATGCGCGGACGCATCTGTCAGGATCAAGCGCGCGTGCTCGACAGTATTGAGCTGTTCCGCGAGCTGGCGCGGGAAGAAGGCTGTTACGGCCAACCGAGATCGTTTGTCGATGCTCACACGCGCTTGAGCTATTTTCGCGGAGCCGATGTGCATCCAGACTATCCGTTGTTTCAGGAGCCGGGATCGAAAGTCACCGTGATGTGCGGTTTGCCCGCATCGGGAAAAGACACCTGGGTGCGGACGCATCGGCACGATTTACCCGTAGTTTCTTTCGACGATGCGCGAACCGAGTTGGGATTGAAACACGGCGAAAACGAAGGAAAAGCGGTGCATTGGGCGACCGACAAAGCACGCTCACTGCTGCGAACGCATGAACCGTTCGTGTGGAACGCCACGCATCTGAGCCAGCAAATGCGCACCCGCACGTTGGATCTGTGCTACGCCTACGGCGCAGAAGTGGAGATTGTCTATCTGGAGCGCCCGCGTCAGGAATTACTGCGCCGCAACGGGAAACGGGACACCACATTGAGCAACAAAACACTGCAAGGTATGCTGACGAAATGGGAGCTTCCCGCACCGACGGAAGCGCATGCGGTTAGCTATGAAAGCTAATCAATTAATCTAAGGAGAGAGAAAAATGGCACGTGGTTCAGAAAGTCATAACATCGTCTCGCCGTTGCTTTCACCGAACGATATCACGTGTCTTTTACAGCCCGTGGCACAGTGTATTTCTGATGAATATCCTTGGGTAAGCAATGATGAAGAGGCAATCGACAAATGTTTTAAAGGGGTTTGTGCGCAGGTCATCCGCCTGACCAACACCAAATCGAGGATAGAATGGAATCACTACGGTTCTGGCTATGCCTCTTTTGTCGACGCCTGGTTTTATAAGAACACGCCGGATTTTGACGTCAAACGCCCGCTTTGCCATGGCGAAGAACACATAGGATTAACCGTTTTATTGAGCCGCCTGTCACCCTATTTCGTTTTTATGGAAAGCGAGAAACAATGGGATGTTCACGGCAGCGGTTATCAGGCGCTTCCAGAACTGGAAATGCTCGATAGGATGGAGACACCCGCCGTTATTGCATTGAGCCAGCAGGTTCAATCAGAACTGGAGAAGTGCGGGCTTGTGCGTGCTTATAAGGAACAATTGACATCGCTAAGACCTAAACTCCCCAGCTAAGCTGGGGTTTCTAGACACAATGAAGAAAGCCCGCGAAATATGCGGGCTTTCGACGTTGTCACCGTTCTGAAAGGTTGCCGCATGGCTACGACCTTTTCATCACGTTTTCTTACTTAGAGACTTTACCTGTCACCTTCACGCCATACAACGCGAGGGATTTACCCGCTGTGCCCGCAGTGTTCCACGGATAGATCCGGATATACAAGGATTTGCCTGACGGCACCTGGATGGCAAGGTTGTCATACTCGACGTATGTCATCACATCTTTCGCTGAAGACAAGGGTTTGCTCCCATTGAGGCGCGTCCACTTGATGTTATCGGTCGAGTACTCCATATCGGCTTGCACTGTCGAACCGCCGCTTGTCGCATAGTGCATTGATATTTTGTTAGCGTTCAACGAACCTGTCGGTGTCGCCATGAATTGCAGATATTTTGTATTGTCACGTGAGGTCCAGGTATCCACGACATAGCGAACTACGCTCGTATCCTGACCATCGACTGCCATCACCTTGGCCGCTGTGGTCGTTAGATTGCTTACTGTGGCATCCGTTGCCGTCAGTATTCCATCTGTGGTAGGTGCCAGGGATGAACCCGAGCTAAACCAGGACGCGTAAGAATCAAGACCTGCTCCCGCCGGTACTCCCTTGCCCGATACGGCTAGGGAACCGATGGTAGACGAACCAAGAGTAAACGAGATGACCTTGTTGTAATCTACGGCATCGGACGGCTTGAAACGGACATACACGGTTTTTGTAAAAGAACCATTCGTGTATGGAATGTTGAGTGACGACTTCCACGCCGTTTGATCGAAGGACAGTTCAAAATTTTTAGAAGGAGACTGAACCGTCACCGTGCCCACATCCGGGTTCAGATCGAAGGCGGAAACCGTCATCTCCTTAGTCGTCGCAACCCCTGTGTAGCGCGTACCCCATGCAAGAGGGTTCGGGCTGGCGATCAGCGAAGTAACAGACACCATGTAATTCTTCAAGATGTCCAACCTGGACATTCCCTCGACGGCGCGCTTGGCAATCAAATTGGCGAACAGAATTTGTGGGTGTGTACTATCCGCCGCAATATATAAATTTGCCTTGGCGGCCGCATCACCGTAAGCCTCTACGATAGTTTTGGTTTCCGTCGTGAGGTCGACGATCGGCACATTGTATTTAACGGCAATCTTTTTCATCGCTGCCGGGTAATTGCCTCGTTCATAGATCTCGCCATTCTTGACACCCACATCGTGGAGGCCTTCTGGCTTGATCGTCGTGCCTGCAAAGTATTTGCGTACAATCGGCGTCATCAGAATAGGGTATGCGCCTTTCGCTTTAATCGCAGTGATATACCTTTTCAAAAATTGATAGTACGAGTGCTCCGATTTATCTACTGTCGGATCAATCGCATCCGGCGCGCCTGAACACTTCTCACCATCGGTTGTTCCATCGCTACAATATGCATAAGTACCGTATGCGGCATAGCTAGCGTCCGTTTTTTGGTCATTGTGCCCAAACTGTATAATGACATAATCGCCAGCCTTAATTTGAGGCAAGATCTCTGGCCAACGTGTGGCTTCGTAAAAGAAACTGCGCGAACTACGCCCGCCAAGCGCCCAGTTTTTAACGGTGACGTTTGAATTGAAGAATTGGGGCATCGCTTCACCCCATCCCATTTGCGGTCTACGGGCATCCGTATAGTGTGTCATTGTTGAGTCACCAAGCATGTGGATCGTGACGGCTTTTTGATTGCTTGGTTTAGTGGCGCTCACGCTAGATTGCGAATTGGAATAACTCACTGTCGAGGAGTCCCCATTACCGCCTGCTGCGTAGGCATTAACGAAAACACTCAGGGCTAATACTCCAAATAAAGTAGGATACTTCATGTAATATTTTCTCCATTTTTTAATTGTATTGTCATCAATGACCACACTGGCTACCGCTATTAACGCGTTGCCAAAAACCATTATGCTGATTCATTGGAGGTCATTCACCAGTATATTCGTGAGGTCAGAGTGCGTCGTAATATTTCGCGATATAACTTATTATTATGTGGCGAACATCACTAAAAATAGATATCCCCTATTTCTTCATATTGTTGCAGAAGCATTTCATTAGATTGCTATCCAATGCTTTGTGTTTTACGGCATTCATCGTACTACCGCTTGCGAGTGTAATGACTATCCTTGGTAGAAATGGGATATGGCTTGGGCAATTGACTAATAATCACCGCAATCATTTCCGTCTTTCAATGATTGAGATAGCGTTCTCGTATCTCTCGCCGTGCACGAAGGCGATAATTTTATTTTTAAATAATCGTTATACAGGCCTAGCTAATAATAAAAACAATGGTTTTTATTATTCAGCGGTAAATATAACAAGTGATTTCATCATTAAGAAAATAAAACGACTATTCTATTCTAAATTCAAGTTGGAATGCACCTTACTCGTTGTGAATAAGGATTACTCTGACACAGCCGCAGCGCGGTAAACGAGAGTTCGTATTCTGTGATATCGTTTTTTCTGCACCAAGCTGCAATTTTTCATCGGAAAACTTATCGCCCTCGACACGCACGGGGACGATAAATCTTCCACCACCTGAAAAATCAGGCCTTTTCTAGATTCCACACACTTTATGACGCAAACCAGGGCTCTATCGGATCAGGATAAGATACCCACATCGCCAGACCTTCGGTCATTTCTTTGTCCGTCAGCAGTGCAGTCTCCAGGCGGACTCGCAGCGCCTGTTCATCCATATCGATACCGATAAACACCAGTTCCTGCCGTGCATCGCCCACGCCATCCACCCATATGGAACGAATGTAATCCAGCGATTCGCTATCTGTTGGCCATCTTTCTTTTGGTGCGCTGACCCACCATGAACCAGCCAGCCCCTGACGTGCCACGCCACCTGCCTGAGACCACGATCCGGCATATTCCGGGCGACTTGCCAACCAAAAATAGCCCTTAGATCTGACCACCCCGGTGAGCGAATTTTCCATGACCTGCGCGAAACGGGCAGGATGAAACGGCCGACGCGCGCGGAAAACAAAACTGGTGATGCCATATTCCTCAGTTTCAGGCGTATGCTCGCCGCGTAGCTCTTTCAACCATCCGGGAGCCTGCGCCGCTTTGTCGAAATCAAACAATCCCGTGTCGAGCACTTCATTCAACGGCACCGCTCCAAACTGAGCATGAAGTATTTTTGCACCTGGATTCAGTGAACGGATAATCGCAACCAGCTTCTGCTGTTGCGCCGCATCAATCAGGTCGGTTTTATTGAGGATAATGACATTGCAGAACTCGATCTGGTCGATCAGCAAATCCACAACGCTGCGCTCGTCACCCTCTCCTAACGATTCTCCGCGTGAATGGATGCTGTCCACCGATGCATAATCTTTTAAGAAATTATATCCGTCGACAACGGTCACCATCGTATCCAGCCGAGCCACTTCAGAGAGGCTTTCCCCATCGTCACCCGCGAACGTGAATGTCTCCGCGACCGGAAGCGGTTCCGCAATACCGGTTGATTCAATGACCAGCTGATCAAAACGCCCTTCTTTCGCCAGCCGATTAACTTCGATCAGGAGATCTTCGCGCAGCGTGCAACAGATACAGCCGTTACTCATTTCAACCAGCTTTTCGTCCGTCCGTGAAAGCTCAGCGCCGCCCGCCCTCACCAGTGCAGCATCAATATTCACTTCTGACATGTCGTTGACGATCACCGCGACGCGGCGGCCAGCACGATTATTCAGAATATGGTTAAGTAACGTGGTCTTTCCCGCGCCGAGAAAGCCGGATAGTACGGTCACAGGTAGTCTTGCATCTGCTTTCTGTCGAGCTACAACGTCAGCCATATTTCACACTCTCTAATGATTTGCATTGTTACTTTTCTGCTTCGGAATGATTCATCACCACGAATGTTTCGCTTTTAAACACTCATTGCGATAATCTTTCCATGCGTTAATTGTTATGTTATAACATAACAATTAACGCATGGAAAATCATTGAGGGTTTGATTTTGTCTAATAATATTAAGAAACTTGTACTCGCTCTGGGGGCACTCCTCGTAACCGGTCAGGTCGCCGCGCATGGCGATCATTCGCATAACCATTCTCATGGCCATACTCACGCTCATTCACATGGTGCGCCCATGAGCGACATTGAAAAGAAAGCATCCAATGGCGTTTTCAATGACAGCGATGTAAAAGACAGAGCGCTTACCGGCTGGGAAGGAATGTGGCAATCGGTCTACCCGATTATGCTATCGGGTGAGATGGATCCCGTGTTCAAAAAGAAAGCGGAAAATGATAAAAGCAAAACATTTGAACAGGTTAAAGATTATTACCGCAAAGGTTACGCCACCAATGTTTCAGAAATAAAAATCGACAATGGCGTAATGACGTTCTACAAAGATGGCGAAGTGACCTCATGCCATTACGACTACTCTGGGCATAAGATCCTGACCTATGTATCAGGTAAAAAAGGCGTTCGCTATCTGTTTGAATGTAAAGATGCCCAGTCAAAAGCACCTAAATACGTTCAGTTCAGCGATCACACCATTGCGCCGCGTAAATCCGCCCATTTCCATATCTTTATGGGAAATACGTCGCAAGAAGAGATTCTCAAAGAAATGGACAACTGGCCAACGTATTACCCCTATCAGCTCACCAGCGATCAGGTTGTTGATGAGCTGCTGCATCATTAACAGACGTTGAATTCCTTATCAGAAGGCATGGTCCGTTTTCAGGCTATGCCTTCTGACCCTACGCCAGAGGAATGAAGGCAGTTTGTGCAGCATACGAAAGCGTGCCGATTCAGTCTGAGGTTATCTCAATCAGATTACCATCTGGGTCGCTGACGATCGCTTCGTAAAATCCGTCCCCCGTCATTCGCGGTTGGGCAACCAGAATGCCGCGTTCCGCCGCTTTGCTGGCTAACGCTTCCACATCCGCCTTGCTCCCGACCGAAATCGCGACGTGCGCCCAGCCGCAGCCTTCTTTATTGGTTAGCGCTTCTGCCAGCACCGGCAGCGTCATCAGCTCAATAGATGCGCCTTCACCCAGTTGAACAAAATGTGATTCAAAACCGGGGCGATTCCGGCTCACATACTTTTCCCCCACCTGAGCGGAGAAGAATTCTTGCCAAAATGCCGCCTGCGCGGCCAGATCGGCGGTCCATAACGCCACGTGTGCTACTTTCATCATGATTCCTTATTAGCCGTTGTCTTTTGCTGGTTTTACAAACAAGCGGTTATGACCGCGTTCTATTCAGAATGGCTAACACCTGTTGGTGTAGCTCGGGGTTACCAGTCGCGACTATCGTGCCGCCCGCTTCCGCTCGTTGTCCGTTGAGATCGGTAATGATGCCGCCCGCCTGCTCAATAATCGGGATCAGCGCAACAATGTCGTAGGGCTGCAATGCAAATTCCACGCAGATATCAATCTGGCCTGCTGCCAGCATCGCCATCGCGTAACACTCACCGCCGTAGCGCGTCATGAGCGTGCTTTCTGCCAGATCTGCGAAACGAACCGCAGGGTGCATAGCCAGCGCTTCCGGCGCGGTGGTGTGAAGAATCGCCTGTTCGAGCGACACGCCTTTACGCGTGCTTAAACGCATTTCCCCATGCCAATCGCTGCGCCACGCCTGTGAACCATCGGCCCAGAAGCGCTCTCCGGTAAACGGCTGGCTCATCATCCCCATCACGGCGCGTTCATGGTGCAATAGGCCAATCAGCGTTCCCCACACGGGTAGCCCACATAGGAAAGGCCGGGTTCCATCGACGGGATCTAAAACCCAACGCACCGGACCTTCCCCGCTCAGGCCAAATTCTTCGCCCATGATCGCGTGATCGGGGTAATGGCGCGTGATGTGCTCACGAATGACCCGCTCAGCTTCCCGGTCGGCCTCCGTGACCGGATCAAAGCGAAAGCCCTCTTTTGGCTTCGTCTCAATTTGATTGGCGGTAAGGGAACGAAAACGCGGTAACGTTTCCTGACTCGCCAGCGTGGCGAGTTCATGAAAAAAGGCAATATCGGGAAGCGACTGACTCATGGTGTTTTACCTTCCTATCGCGTTGGCATGACGGCGTTGTTGAGTACTGACGATGATAAACCGCAATGCTCACTATAGCTCGATTATGCGCTATTTTGCATAATTAACTCGCTCGATTATGCACAAAGAAGCAGACCACCACAATTCACGTTCTTCGCATTTTTGTAAAAAAATAGCCCCCAGACGTCTCCGTCAGGGGGCTATAGCAGGAATCGCTGAGTAACCTTATTGCCTTTAGCTCAGGTCAGCACCGTTGCTGGCAATCACCTTCTTATACCAGTAGAACGATTTCTTTTTCTTTCTGGCTAATGTGCCTTCGCCTCGGTCATCGCGATCGACATAGATAAAACCGTAGCGTTTGCTCATTTCACCGGTGGAGGCAGAGACCAAATCGATACAGCCCCATGAGGTATAGCCGATGACCGGAATACCGTCGCCGATGGCGTCCGCCATCGCGCTGATGTGCTCGCGCAGGTAGCTGATGCGATAGTCATCATCAATCTCGCCCTGTGCGTTAATCTCGTCCTTCGCACCCAGCCCGTTTTCTACCAAAAACAGCGGTTTCTGATAGCGGTCATACATCATGTTCATGGTGATGCGCAGGCCCAGCGGGTCGATTCCCCAGCCCCATTCACTCGCCTTGATGTGCGGGTTCTTTAACGACTTCACGATGTTCGCCGCGCTGCTGTTGTGCTCGTTCATATCCGCCGAGGCACAGCGGGAGGCGTAATAGCTGAAGGACACAAAGTCTACCGTGTTCTTGAGAATCTCATCATCGCCCGGCTCAGAGGTAATCGTGATGCCCTTCTCTTTAAACAAACGGCCGGTATACGCCGGATAGGTGCCACGTGCCTGCACATCGATAAAGAACAGGTTTTCCCGATCTTTATTCAGCGCCGCCCAAACATCTTCCGGTTTGCACGACCACGGATAGAAATTGCCACCGGCCAGCATACAGCCGACCTGATTTTCTGGGTTAATCTCATGCGCAATCTTCGTCGCCAGCGCACTCGCCACCAGTTCATGGTGCGCCGCCTGGTATTTCACCTGCTCCTGGTTTTCCCCTTCGGCAAAGACCAGCCCCGCGCCAGAAAACGGGCTATGCAGCAAGATATTGATTTCATTGAACGTCAGCCAGTATTTCACCAGCCCGTCAAAGGCTTCAAAACAGGTGCGAGCATAGCGGGCGAAAAACTCCACCATTTTGCGGTTGCGCCATGAACCGTACTCGGTGACCAGATGCATCGGCACATCGAAATGGCACAGCGTCACCAGCGGCTCGATGTTGTACTTCTTGCACTCGGCAAACACATCGCGATAAAAGGCGATGCCGTCCGCGTTGGGCGTCAGCTCATCGCCGTTCGGATAGAGTCGACTCCAGGCGATGGAAGTACGGAACACCGTGAACCCCATTTCCGCCATCAGCGCGATATCTTCTTTATAGCGATGATAGAAATCGATCGCCTGATGGCTGGGATAAAACTCATCCTCGCGCAGCGCGAAACGTGGTTCTTGCCCCAGTTTCACCGGCAGACGATTCACGCCATGGGGAATCATATCTACCGTCGTCAGCCCTTTACCGCCTTCAAGGTACGCGCCTTCTGCCTGATTGGCCGCAATCGCGCCCCCCCATAAGAACCCATTGGGAAATGTTGATGCAGACATACGCTCTTCTCCTTCGTACTTCAGCTAATTAGTGCTTAATTTAATTCGTGTTCACTGCGTGCTGCGGCGCGGAAACCTCATCGCCCTGTACGCGTTTCTCTTCCGGTTTTTCTTCGACTGGGATGTCTTCAAAGCCCAACAGCAAGGTGACAAAGAAGGAAATCACGACGGACAGAAGCATGACACCGAATACCCAGGCAATGCTCATCGGGTTGGTCGGGTCAAAGAACTGCACGCTGGTAAACAGCCCCGGCGAGGCCATTGAATGGCTTGCCAGCCCGCCGATACCCGCAACGGCACCACAGATAAAACCAGTAATTAAACAGGCGATCAGCGGACGTTTCAGACGCAAAGCCACACCGTACAGCGCCGGTTCAGAGATCCCGGCAACAATGGCCGAGGCCGCCGCCGCCAGCGCCGTCTGGCGCAGTTCCGGGTTTTTGGTGCGCCAGGCAACCGCCAGTGAAGAACCGCCAAGCGACAGATTCGCGCCGATTTCAGACGGCATTACCATGCCTTCTTTGCCCGTTTCAGCGATGGTTTGAATGATAGTCGGGGTAAACACGCGGTGCATACCGGTCATTACCAGCAGCGGCCAAATAGCGCCCATGATGGCAACGGACAGCCAGCCCAGATAGTCATGCACCGTGTACACCACCGCAGAAATACCGCTACCGATCCAGATCCCAATCGGGCCGATCAGCATAATGGCAATCGGAGAGGCAATCAGCACGATTAACATCGGTTTCAGGAAGTTTTTGGTCACCGCTGGCGTAATGCGGTCTACCCATTTTTCAATGTAAGACAGAATCCAGGTCATACACAGCGCCGGAATGACGGTGTAGGTATACTTCACCGCCGTGACGGTCAGCCCCATAAACACCACCTGCTGACCCTGCGCCGCTTTTGCCATCAGATCGATAAACGTCGGATGAACCAGCACCCCGGCGATAGCAATCGCCAGCGACATATTGGTTTTGAATTTTACTGCCGCAGACGCCGCCACCATGATCGGCAGGAAGAAGAACGCGCCATCACCAATCACGTTCAGAATTGTTATCGTCGAGGCGCCCTTCTCAAACAGCCCGGTCATGTCGAGGATCATGGCAAGCAGTTTCACCATCGAGCCGCCGATAATCGCTGGAATGAGCGGTGACATCGTGCCAATCAGCGCATCCAGAATCCCTGCGCCGATGCGTCGCAGCGTAATTTTATTGTTCACCGGTACGGCTTTTTCAGCGTCCACGCCTTCCGGCAGCAGTTTCACCACTTCGGCGTAGGCCTGAGAAACGGTGTTGCCGATGATGACCTGACACTGGTTATCGTTTTTCACGACGCCCAACACACCGCTTATCGCCTTCAATTCGGCCACATTCGCCGCATCATTATCTTTCAGCACAAAGCGCAGACGAGTCATACAGTGCGTCACGGCAGCGATGTTATCAGCACCACCGATGGCATCGACGATCGAACGGGATACAGCCGCATAATTCTTTGACATGGATAGACAATCTCTCGTAATCGCGCGCGCTACACCCAATTCAACACACCGTTCAACACGTCCAAAACGGGAATATCACTTGATGCACGCACATTTATTATTCAATTTCATACAGTTATGAAAGTATTCATGCCGGTATCCCTGCTCCATGCAACGTGATGAAACGTCGATGGGTAACCGGTTCCACATGATAGTGTTTATATATGAATGAAATTTCAATAATTTTGTTATGAATATTTTTCTTATGTGATCGAGATCGTCATGAATGGCGTGTTACTCCCCTCGATCGCTTTGGTTCCGCACTCATCAACCTGCTACCGGTCCATATCCTAAATAATTCGAGTTTCAGGCAGGCGGCAAGCGAAGGCATCCCGATGAGCTTACTCAAGTAAGCGATTCGGGTGACTAAGCGCAGCCAACGCACATGCAACTTGAAGTATGACGGATATAAAGTGTGTAAAATGACGGGAGTACTCAACGTCTCAGGATGTCCCATGTCGACAATGCAGGAAGTGGCGAAGAAAGCAGGCGTATCGAAAGCGACGGTGTCGCGCGTGCTATCGGGCAAAGGCTATACCAGTGAAGAAACCAAAACGCTGGTCTATCAGGCCATTGAGGAGACGGGATATCGGCCAAATTTACTGGCGCGGAATCTGGCGACCAGCAAATCCGCCTGTATTGGTTTGGTGGTAACCAACACGCTCTATAACGGCAGCTATTTTAACGAGCTGCTGTCACAGGCCGCCAAGAAACTGGAAGACAACGGGCGCCAGTTAATTCTGGTCGATGGCAAACACAGCGCCGATGAAGAGCGCGCCGCGATTCAATTCCTGCTGGGGTTACGCTGTGATGCGATCATCATATATCCCCGTTTTCTCACCGTGGATGAAATGGACGACATCATCGAGAAGCACAAACAGCCGATCATGGTGGTTAACCGTAAACTGCGGAAACACCAGAGCCACTGTATCTGTTGCGATCACAAGGGTTCCAGCTATAACGCCACGCAACATCTGATTGCGCGCGGTCATCGAGATATCGCGTTTATCACCGGTTCGCTGGATTCGCCGACCGCTATCGAACGCCTTTCCGGCTATAAAGATGCCCTGACGGCGGCCAATATCGCGGTACGGGATGAATTGATTGTGAACGGAAAATGGACGCCGCGCAGCGGGTCGCTTGCCATTAACGCCCTGCGCGATAACCGGGTATCGTTCAGCGCCGTTCTCGCCAGCAATGACGATATGGCGATTGGCGCGATAAAAGCGTTGGATGACGCTGGCGTTGCCGTACCGCACGACGTTTCTGTCGTCGGGTTCGACGATATTCCCACCGCCCCGTTTTTGAAGCCGTCGCTCTCCAGCGTCAAAGATCCGGTGAGCGATATGATCAACGAAGTGATTAACCGCCTGATCGCGATGCTGGACGGCGGCTATTTCTCGAAAGACAATCTGTTCTTGTCAGAGCTACAGGTCAGAGATTCCATTCAGAACGGGCCGTACGGTAATCAGCCCGTTTGAGTCCGCTACGGGGTGTGAGTTCAATCGATGGATGCAACACACTTATTGAACCGCTCTGCGCAGCAACATTGCCAGCTCAGGACTGAGCTAATACAGATAAACCGATTGACGTGATTCAATCGGGCGTGCTCGGCTGTCATTTTACGCTATTGACGTAACGAACCATGCCCTGGAGCAATTGCGCAAACCGATGTGATTCATAATTACCCTCACTTGGCACCATCCAAACGCTGTTGACCTCAAGTTGGATCGTTGGTATACCATGTGCTGCGCCGAATTTTGTGACGGTTTCATTCTTGGAGGCGGCAAAATAGTTGTTTGAGTAATTGGCAATACCTTCATTTCGCAACGAGGCGATGAGTTTGGTCACCAGTTCGTCTTTACCCAGCAGAGATTTTCCCTTCATGGTTCCGATATCGACATCATAGGGTCGGTAAGGGTGGCTTCCGTGGATATCAATAATGAGTTTCGGCTTTTGTGATTTTATTAATTCGGCTAGCCTCGCTTTATAATCATTATTATCGTAGTAGTTGGGGTCTGAAGGAGAGGCTTTTGTTGTATAGATGACCGTCGAACCCGTCAGTTTTCCCAACATGATTGCCAGCGCTGCCTTTATCCGCATCCTTTTGATAGACGATTGCTTCGTTGATCTGTTCAGGCGTGAGCAATGCTTTTTCGAAATGGCTAGTACCCTGATTCAATGAGCATGCCGATGCTGAAAAAACAAACAGTGCAATAACAGTAAATCTTCTTATTAATGCAATATTAAGTAATTTCTTCATCTGTCATCTCTCATAGAAATATTTGCCATTCCAATGCTCATGGAAACACAAAAGCGACGAAGTTTAGGAAGCCGACACGCTAAAAAATACGCGATTAAACCTACTATCCCTAGCGTAATGACTACTATTAAGAAGATGCTTTTTGAAGAGGCTTTAATGAAAAAAAGAAGGCAATCTACGCACCGAAAATGATCGTTTACAGCACGTGATTGCCCATTTTATCCGTCTGATACCATCTTAAACGTAAACGTTAAGCTGGTTATTTTCCGTTGGGCGATTCACCCCATCGGCTATCGGTGGCTTAAAGACCGACGCGCTATTGTCGTACGTCGTCCGGGTTCGGGTAGACGCGTCCTGATTAGGGTAACCAGACAGCTGCGACGAGCGGGAAATGCCCTGAACATGATCAGGTTTGTCAGGCATGGCGCTATATGACACTGGAGAAACGAGGTTGAGACCAATCATTTTTCTTCCCCCTATTCATCTCATCTGCCAGTAAAACTTATCTTGCTTACTACTGAGTATAGAACAATCAAGCAGGGGGAATATGTAAGGTTTTGTCTGAAAAAACACCGCTAGTGCGCCACTGACGAAGGGAAAGAGAAGACAAAGAATCAGCACTATTTTTTATTTTCTATCAGTGGGTTATGCGTTCTTCTCCCACGTGCGCAGTCGTCCGGCCGCATTTTTATAAGGCGAGGCGGTATTGAACTGAATCATCCGACCACGCGTCCACTTACCGTACCAGCATTCACCATAGAGCTGTGCATCGGTATAGCGCTCCACCAGCGCGATAAGCGCCAGTTTATTCGCGACAAGCCGAGCGACCAGTTCAGACCAATCGGTAATGTGAGCGAAGTCTTGATAGAATTTTTGCGCCAGTAAACCAAGCTGATTCCACTGGTAGCCCGTTTCTGGAAAATCTATGGCTTTACCCTGCTCTTCATACTGATGCCATTTCAGCACCAGATTGCCCCAGCCCAGCAAATACGCCACCAGATTTGCCGCGCTCATCTGCGTTCCCTGCGCATGCCCTGTCATTTCCGGCGAGAATGCGCGATCGGCGGGAACGGCCTCGATTCGCTTCATTAACAGCGCAAACTGACTGTTGATTGCCTTAATCAAGGCTTCCTTGCTTTCCGGTACTGCCATTATTTTCCCCGATTATGTTGATATAGACAAAATCAGGTTACTGCTCAAATGGCTATACCGCTTTGTCATCGCTCACGTTTTCAACGCTGCGCCAGCAGCCGAATCGATGCCTCACGCTCGCGGGGGGATGTCACGGGCGTATGGATGATGAACTCATCTACGCCAAAACGCTGATGGTAACTTTCCAGACGCTGATGAATGTGCTCTGGCGTACCGTAAAGCACATTGCGCGGCTCCTGCACAATACGGAAATCCGTCGCGCCCGCTTGCCGAACGAAGTTATCAGCCTGTTCCTGACTGCCTACCGTCAGCGGCGGCTTGTTCTCAATGTAAACTTTATAGTTATGCTGCGTGCTGGCCAGCGTCTCCGCATCCTCATGACGTTCGGCGGCAATCACCGACAGCGACAGCAGCGTCTGGGCGTTGGCGGGTTTCAACTCCCGATAACTCAAGAGAGATTCCGTCAGCAGCGTTTCACTGGCATTGATGAACCCGGCGAAGACAAAACTCCAGCCCAGCGAGGCGGCTAACCGCGCACTCTCCTGACTAGCACCCAACAGAAAGCGCTGCGGCGTATGTTCAGGTAATGGCGTCGCATTCAGGCGCTCGTCCGTCTCGTCATGGCTGTCGAGAAAGCGGTTTAGCTGATGTAGCTTCTCCGTAAAGGCAACTCGCTGCGTTTCACCGATCTCCTGCTGTAGCGCCCGCGTCGCCAGCGGCAATCCGCCTGGCGCTTTGCCGATCCCCAAATCCACACGCCCGCCCGCCAGAGCGCTGATCACATGAAAATTCTCCGCGACCTTATACGGGCTGTAGTGCTGTAACATCACACCGCCGGAGCCAATGCGCAGCGTTGTCGTGTGTGCCAACAACCAGGTGATCAAGACCTCGGGAGACGATCCCGCTAATTCATCGGAATTATGGTGCTCGGAAACCCAAAAGCGGTAATAGCCAAGCGCTTCTGCCACTTTCGCCAGCGCCACGGTTTGCGCCAACGCCTGCGCCGCATTCCTTCCTTCGGCGATCGGACTTTGATCTAATAAACTGAGCGTATATCCCACGATGTTTCCTTATTTTCAGCGACTATCCGTTAGCGCTATTTATTGCAAGGCTATGCATGTAAAAGTCCGTCATTTCAAAACGCCGTTTAAATAAACGGAGCAATAAAACCAGCCAGTGCAAAAGCAGAATAAGAAGAATGTTGCATAACAGGGTGAAATATAAATATCAATAATGGATTTTATTAGCAGATATTTTAATAAAGACGAAATTAACATCACGGGATAAAATAAATGATATCACTAGGTCATTCGCGTCCCTTGCTGGCGACATCACGGCTAACCCAGTAACGTAAAGGTAACAATACGGGACGTTTGAAATATGACGGGATAAAAAGGCATGAAATATAACCAGACGGTATTTATCCGTAGAGTAGCTATCGGCTACCTTTATCGTGTTTAAGTTTTGTTAAGGAGGTGTATTGATATGGCTGAATCTATCCCCTGTTGTGATACGTCATTCGAGCAGCAGTTAATTAACTGGCGACGGCACTTGCATCAGTACCCAGAACTGTCCAATCAGGAACACCAAACCACCGCGCACATTACCCGCTGGCTACAAGAGAAAGACATCCGCCTGTTGCCCCTTGCCTTAACCACGGGCGTCGTTGCCGAGATCGGTCACGGCAGCGGTCCAACGATTGCGCTGCGGGCCGATATTGATGCTCTGCCGATTGAAGAGTTAGTCGATGTGCCATTTCGCTCTCAGCACGCTGGCGTCATGCATGCCTGCGGACACGATTTCCACACCGCCGTGATGTTGGGCGCTGCCTGTTTGCTGAAGAAACGCGAATCTGTCTTACCGGGTAAAATCAGGCTGTTTTTCCAACCCGCAGAAGAAGTGTCTACCGGCGCTAAACAACTCATCCACGCCGGCGCACTCGCCGATGTCGCCGCCGTTTTCGGCCTGCACAACGCCCCTGAGCTTCCCGCTGGCACTTTCGCGACACGCAGCGGCCCGTTTTATGCCAACGTGGATCGCTTCGCTATTCACATTACGGGCAAAGGCGCACATGCGGCCAAACCCGAACAGGGCATCGACAGCATCGTCACCGCCTGCAATATCGTCAATGCGCTGCAAACCCTGCCCAGCCGTAGTTTCAGTTCACTGGAGTCGCTGGTCATCAGCGTCACGCGCATTCAGGGCGGCAACACCTGGAACGTCCTGCCGCAAACGGTAGAATTGGAAGGCACGGTACGCACCTACAATGCCGCGATTCGCGCGGAAATCCCGGAGCGAATTGAGCAACTGATCGGCGGCATCGCCCTTGCGCTGGGCGCAAAAGCGGAGCTGAAATGGTATCCCGGCCCGCCTGCGGTTGTGAACACCAGCGAATGGGCGGATTTCAGCAAGCAAATTGCCAGAGACGCGGGCTATCAGGTAGAAAACGCCGAACTGCAAATGAGCGGCGAGGATTTTGCCCTGTATCTTCAGGACGTGCCGGGCACGTTCGTCAGCATTGGCTCAAACAGCGAATTTGGCTTGCATCACCCTCAGTTCAATCCGAATGAAAGCGCGATTGCGCCAGCCTCACGCTATTTTGCTCAATTGGCGGAAGCCGCACTGCATCGCCTGCGTACCACGAAAGTTACCCCACCACAGGCAGTACTTTCTTCATCTTAATACGTTGATCTACAAATACAATCACCTCCGCGCGATCGATTGGGCGGAGGTGACTATTCCCTAAATCATTCGCGTTGGCAAACTGGTGAAAAACCTATTTTCAGAACGAGAACGGGGGGAATGGAATAGAGGAGTAAAGCGTCCGCGCCAGGGATGGCGCGGCTCGAGCGTACAGCTACCGTCTTGAGCGTCAAGCTGCTGTAGCGTAATTCTCGTCATACTTTTGCTGTTTCATCACAACACCGTAGCAGATGTGTACCAGCTTTCTCATCACCCCACC
>NZ_JAUMIO010000044.1:0-24991 GCF_032905925.1 Pectobacterium sp. HCp5_1 | reverse complement strand
ATTGCTGCTATGATCGGCATCGCTCAGTCCGGTTGGTGGTTTGTGATGTTTGGCGATTGATCAGATCGCTCAACTCGGACTGAGTTCCCTTCAAGTGATCTACTATTTGGCGAAGCTATTTAGTATGTTATTTACTGTGACGTTTAGATTTGGACATTGTGCTGTGATAGTGTATTTCTTCTGCCTTCTTGATGTAATGAAAAAATATAGCACGCCAATGTCATTGTTAACTTTGTTTTCGCGAATTTTATCTATTGTTTTATTAATTTTTGAATTGGTTTTTGTATGTGTTATCTGGAGTCCTAGTCTATTTGTTTTATCTATAGCATCTATTCCTGGATAATTTGCTGAAATTTCCGATGTGCAGATAAAATTATTGCCATTCAGAATATTTACTAAATTACTTATCAATTCCTCTGAACTTACATTAGCGTCCTGTAAATTTGCTTTAGAATTGAAACGAAGATAGTAGTTAAGTACAGCAAGTCCAAAAGCTACATTTTCTTGTGTTGTTTTCTTATGTAACATACAACCACCTTATTTATTAGCATTAATGACCTATTATTAAATAATAATGAACAGATTTAACTTAAAAGGCCTTACGTAAGCAAGACCTTTCTGTACTTATTTTAAGTTAAGAAAGAAAATAACCGAATCTTGTATTTATACTATATCTTATACACGTCTCATGACGTCCGCCTCTCGCCCAAAGCAAACAATCCCAAACGAGCTCTTAAACCTGAGACATCGCTGAATAATACCGCTGAACGGCCTATAAACCCCGGCGACTCAATTTCCCCGAGCAAACGTCGGGGCTTATCGTTATCCCATTGAGTGAGTCATGGAAAGCAACTGCCTCCATATAACCTCACTCAATGCGGTGCCACTTTCGAAAGGATATGAATCACCCGCACACCCGTGCAGAATCATCGATTACTGAGCGTTTCTCCTGTGTGGGATCTCATTGTTCATACTCCCATTTTGGAATCACGCAGCCTTTAGGGCCGGGGGCGGTCTGTTTTCCGTTCTCATCGAAACGGGTTTCACAGCCGGTGGTCAGCCTGCCGTCTTTCCAGATTCCGCTGCTTTTGACTTTGCCATCGGGGTAATAACAGGCGCTTTCACCCTGACGCAGCGCGCCCTGATAATTTTTGTACTCTTTGCCATCGACCACCAACGGTTTGAAACCCTGCGCGCGACTAATGCATTGCATCTGGCCGTTAGGGTAATAGCTGATTTGGGTGTAGCTGTCATCGGTGCCGATACGCGTTTCATCCTGACGCTGACCGTTCGCATACCAGGTATTATTGGTTTGCTGGCGGTTGAACAGATAATCGGTTTCGGTGAGGGGCGTGCCGTCAGGGTTGAAGGTTTGCTGTTTACCGCAGTAGCCGCGACCGCTCATCGACAGAGGGCAGTAATTGCGTTCGGTAATTTTGACGCCAGTGGCGGTAAATTCCTGCATCAGTCCGACTTCATAACCGCGGTCAAGGGTTGATATGGACTTCGGTTTTCCGTCGGGGAAATTATAGATATTCGGGCCGTCGAGTTCGCCATTGTGGTAGCCGCGATCGGCGCGCACAGTGGTGCCATCGTCATAATATTCGATTTCACGGCCCTCCAGTTTGCCCATGACATAGTCAGCCTGATAAACCATTTTTCCGGCAGCGTTGAACTTCTGGTACACGCCGTGAGGAAGATTATCTTTATAATGAATGATTTGTGTCAGGCGACCTTGCTTATCACTCCAGCGCAGTTCTCCCTGCTTTACGCCAGCGATCAGTTCGACCTGCTGGATCTCGCCGTCAGCCGTCTTGAGTTTCCACATCCCGTTAGCCACGCCTTTCACAAACGGGCCTTCGCCGTTTTCGGTGATCCACATGCCTTGAGGCTGGTCATCAACATAATCGCCCTTCGAGCGTAGCACACCCGCCAGATGGCGCTCGCTGGGGCCATGACGCTGGCCATTGAGGTAAGTATCGAAGCCACTTAGCTCTGGTGCATTGCCATCCATGCCGTCGGTGATCTCCCAGTGGCCTTCACGTTCATCGTTTTTCATCAATCCCGTTGCCGTTTCTTGCCCATCGCTGATGGTCCACTGGCCTTGCTGTTGTCCCGCTACATAGCTACCTGAACTGCCGAAGTTCTCGCCGACGGTGGTCCATTTTCCGTCAGGAACGCCATGTAGGAAAAAACCTTTTACTAAGCCATATTGCGCCGAGTAATAGACATAAGGCCCATTCTCGCTGCCGCTGAATTTAGCCGGGTCAGCTTGCCAACTAATGGCTGTCGCGCGAAATCCGGGTGTTGCGCTGTCTTCCGCGCGACGGAAAGTGACGGTGAGAAATAAACCGTCTTTTTCCGCAAAGGTTTTTTTATAGGCGTAGACGTTGTCTGCTGGCTGTTTCGCAGCATGAGAAGGTGTGCCATCGTCAAGATACCAGCCAACAACGTTGCCCTGAGTAAAGTCGATGTTATCGAAATCGTGATTATCGAACTTAGGGTACTGCGCGCTGTAGTCATAAGGTGGAAGCTTGCCAAGGGCGCGTTTCACCAGTGTTGCATTGAGATCCTTATTCTCGCGAACCAGCTTGTCCAGAACCGGCTGTAAACTCAGCACCGGAATATAGCTGCCGTCTTCGATGTAACGCCAACCGCGCAGGGCGAACTTGCCGTGGCTTTTACTCAACACCAGCGTGATTTGACCCGCCTGGTCCACGTCGACATAAAACACGGATTCAATGGTGGAATCGGGGAAGGTACCGAGCAGGTGGGGAAGGTGATCGACACTGTGATCCTCTTCGCTACAGAAGCAGTAATAGCCTTTGACCACCTGATTTTCCTGAATGAAAACCAGAAGGGCGCTGCTGTCGCGTGCGCCCGAAATGATCGGATGCGCCAGCGTTTTACCTGCGTAAAAAGGGTGTGGGGTGTCATCTGGGGCGGCGATAGCCGTGTTGACCCCTATGACCATATTCAGTAGTAGGATGCCAAACAGTAACTTTACGGCTTTCATTCCCTGACCTGCTCTTTTGAAAAAGTGGCGCTTAGGTTACATGAAATGTTTCTGACGGTTAATATTTCGTTGAATCAATTCGTTGTTGAACGTAGCGCCTCAATCACTACGCGTGCAGATACGCCTCATACCAGCGGCTGAGCTGCTCGGTTACCGGGCGGTGTTCGGGGTTAAACGGGCGACCGTCCAGCGCTTTTACCGGGGTGATACCCGCCAGCGTGCCGGTGACAAAGGCTTCATCGGCGGTAAGGGCTTCTGCCAGTGTAAAATCCTGCGCCTTGACCGTGAGTCCGTTGGTCTGAGCGAGATCGATAATGGTCTGACGGGTGATGCCGTTGAAGCAGTAGCGGCCCGACGACGTCCACAGTTCACCGCGACGGACGATAAAAAAGTTGGTGGAGTTACAGCTGGCGACAAAACCGTGCGGATCCAGCATCAGCGCCTCATCGGCACCGGCCTGCAACGCCTGTAGCAGCGCCTGAATGAGATTAAGTCGACTGTGCGAATTTAGCCGCAGATCGAAGACGTCTGGCGTACTGGTGCGGTAGGTGGAGGTAAACAGCGTCAGCCCGCGTTTTTTCGCCGCCGTATCGACGACTTTATACTCCGCCACGCACACGATGGTAGCACCGCCGATAATAAAGCGGGGATCCTGATTCGGCGTATGCTTTTTCCCTCGGGTAATCATCAGGCGAATATGCGCGCCATCGGTCATGCCGTTGATGGCGAGCGTTTGATAGAGAATAGCGGTCAGTTCTTCCCGGCTATGGCCGATATCCAGCTGGATTGCGGCGGCACCCTCGAACAGGCGATCGAGATGAGCGTACAGCGCAATCAGGCGGCCGTTAACTAGACGCAAGCCTTCCCATACGCCGTCGCCGCACACGTAGCCGGAATCAAAGATCGACACCACCGCGTTATCGCGATGAACAAATTCCCCATTCACATATACCTGTACGTCGTTGTTACGCGGATCTTGCAAATAGGCCTGACTGCTCTGGCTGGATAAGGTGGGTTGCATCGTACTGTTCCTGAATGATGAGTTAAAACGCTCGCTCGGCAAAACGAGCAAGGAAGGCTTGGGTACGGGGTTGCTGCGGATTTTTGAGCACCTGCTCGGCGCTGCCCATTTCGTGGATCACACCATTTTCGATAAAGATAACGCGGTCGGCAAAGTGATAGGCGAATCCCAGTTCATGGGTGACTAACAGCAGGGTACGGCCTTCCTCCGCGAGCGCGTGGATGGTGTGCAGCACTTCACCCACCAGTTCTGGATCCAGTGACGATGTGGGTTCATCGAACAGCATGACTTCCGGTGACATCGCCAGCGCACGGGCAATTGCCACCCGCTGTTGCTGACCGCCGGATAGGCTGTCGGGACGGGCTTCTTGCTTGTTGCTCAGCCGACCTTTTCCAACTGCGCTTTGGCGATGATATCGGCGTCATGTCGCGACATTTTCTTCACCGATACCAGCGCTTCACGCACATTTTCCAGCACGGTCAGATGGGGAAACAGATTGAATTGCTGAAACACCATGCCTACGCGTTCACGCACGGCGCACAGCTGCTTTTCGGGATAATCACGCTGGCCTTGCGCGTTGGTTTTTCCCAGTACCACGCCATCGAGTTCGATGGTACCGGCGCTGGGGATCTCCATAAAATTCAGGCAGCGCAGCAGGGTACTTTTTCCCGACCCGCTACCGCCGATGATGGCAATTTTTTCGCCGCGGCGTACATCCAGATCGATCCCCTTCAAGACCTCAACGGCACTGAAGCGCTTCTGGAGCCCGCGAATGCGCAGGACGATATCGTCATTCAGCGCTTCATTTCCACTCAACGTACTGTTTTCATTAAAAATCATAGTTTCACTCATAGCAATCCTGTGGCGCTGGGGCTAGGGGGTTGAACGGAAATGACGTTCAAGTCGTGCGGCAAGGTAGCTCCCCGGCCAGATCAAAACGAAATAGAGCAGCGCCACCACCGTCAGGATTTCCAGCGGACGATAATAGGTACTGCTCAGCAGCCGCCCCTGATACATCAGTTCGTTGACGGCCAGTATGGAGGCCAGCGAGGTCACCTTGGCTAGCTCGATCATCCGGTTGGTGAGCGCGGGCAACATGTTGCGCAATACCTGTGGCAGAACCACACGCCGCAGGATCACCGCCTGCCGCATACCCAGCGCTTTCGCGCCTTCCCACTGTCCGTGGTCGATGGATTGCAGGCCGGCGCGGAAAATTTCCGTACAGTACGCGGCGCTATACAGCGTCAGAGCCAGTGCGGCGGCGGCAAAGGTACTGAATTGCACACCGACCAGAACCGGAAAGGCGTAATAAAACCAGATCAGCTGGATCAGGACGGGCGTATTACGGAAGATTTCGACAAAGCATCTGGCGGGCAGCGACAGCCAGCGTTTGCCAAACACGCGAAAAAGACCGAGAACCAGCCCCAGCGCGGTGCCCAGCACACCGGCCAGCAGCCAGAGTTCGAGCGTAACGCCAAGGCCTTTCAGCAGCACGGGAAGGTTGTGCCAGACCAGCGAGAAATCCCATTGATAGTGCATGATGTTCCTTACGCGAGCCGACGATCGGTCAGCGACAGTCGTTTCTCAATATGTTGACTGAACAGGCTAATCAGCAGCAGCAGGGTGAAATACATCACCGCCACCAGACTGTAGACTTCCAGCGGTCGGTAGGTTTGGCTGTTGATCTGCATCGCCTGATAAAGCAACTCGCTGTAGGCCAGTGATGACGCCAGCGACGTGGATTTGATGAGTTCAAACGAGCGCTCAATGAAGGGCGGAATCATGCGGCGTAACGCCTGAGGAAGAATGACCCGACGCAGCGCGGTTGCCTTCGACATGCCGAGCGCTTTTGCCCCTTCCCATTGTCCTGAGTGAATCGAAGAGATCGCGCCACGGTACACTTCGGCATAAAAGGCACCGGACTGTGCGGACAGCGCGATCACGGCGGCGGTAAAAGGCGAAAACGTTAACGGCGTAATGACGGGCAGGGCGTAGTAAATCCAGAAAAAATGCACCAGCGCGGGCGTATTACGATAGAAGCCAATCAACATCGCGGCGGGCAGGCGCAAGAGCCGACGGGGCGACATTTTCATGGCGGCGAGCACCATGCCTGCCACCATCCCGATCAGGATGCTGGTGGCACCGATCTTTATCGTTCCCCATAGCCCCTCCAGCAGCAACTGGTGATAGGGCCAGATGGCGGAAAAATCCCACTGATAAGACATAGATGCAGAGCCCCTGGAAACAGCGTAATTAGGAAATAGGTTTCTTATTTTGTTAGAACCGATGCATCTTAGCAGGTCGAAAAAATGATAAATAAATAATAAAACGTGGTGCTAATATTCCTTTTATTTATAAAAGAATGGCGATATGCCGATGCCTCATGCTGCTGAACTTCCTCTGACGTTGCGCCTCGCGACCTTTGCTCATCGACTAACGATTCAGGATATTCCCGCTGCGTTAAGACGAAAAATCGTGCTGCATTTTATCGACAGTCTGGGCTGCGGCATTGCCGGTGCGAGTAGCCAGGTGGTGCGGGATTGCGCGCGTGTCACCCGCCTGCACTATGCGGTGGGCAATTGCCCGGTATTAGATGGCGCCGCGCCGTTGGCGGCCATCGGCGCGGCGTTTTTGAATGCGGCGGCGATCAATGCGCTGGATTACGATGATGGTTATGAGGTTGCCGGGCGCGGTATGGGGCACCCCGGTGCCACGCTGGTTGCCGCCGCATTGGCGGCACTTGGACAGCGCCCGATCGACGGCGAAACGCTGATCTGTGCGCTGGCTGCGGCGTATGAAATTAATGGCCGGATCATTCAGTCTCAGCAGCCGAGTCCGGCGCGTTTTCAGCAGGTCTATGGCGTGTGCCAGCATGAATCCATCGGGGCAGCGGTGGCCTACGGATTACTCACAGGGTGTGATGCCGCAGGGTTAGAGAACGCCATCGGTCTGGCGGCGTCGCTGACGCCGTTGCCCAGCTTGCACAAATATAACTGGCAGCAGCGGCCGCTGGTTTCCTTTAAGGATTACAACGCGCCAGCCGCAGAAGCGGGCGTCCGTGGTGTCGAGCTGCATCGCCGCGGGATTATCGGGCCACGGAATGTGTTGTCCGGCGAGCAGGGATTCTGGCGCATGATGGGGTCCGACCGCTTTGACGAAGCGGTATTGCTGGATGGACTAGGGGAGGAGTGGGCGATCCAGCACGCCAGTTTCAAGGCGTATCCGGCCTGCCGCTGGATACATACCGCACTGGAATCCTTCGAGCGCGTCCAGCACGATCTGGCGCTGTCGCCGCAGGCTATTGAGCAGATTCGGGTCAAAGGAAGCCAGAGGCTAGCCGCTGATTTCATGGATAGGCGGCCGCAAAATGCGACGGATGCGCAGTTCAGCCTGCCGTTTGCGCTGGCCTGTCTGGCCTATCGAATTCCGCGCCATCGCTGGAGTGCCGACGACACCTTAACCAACCCTGAACTTCTGGCACTGGCCGATAAGGTTGACGTTGAAGTTTCTCCCGAGCTCGACCAACTGATGGCGCAGGCGCGCCGGCCGGTGTTGCAGGTTGACGTTGTCACGCGGGGAACGGTGGTGAGCGGTGAGCGCATTGCGTTTCCGCTGGGGTGCGCAGAACACCCGCTGGCGGAAAGCCACATCATGGCGAAGTTTGCGGAGAATCTCTCGTCCCTGCTTGCCCCAACAACGGTTGCGGAGGCAACGGCGGCGTTATCCGAACTGGAACACTGTCAGGATGTCGCCGCGCTGCTGACCCCGCTAATGCAGATGCCCTGACTCCGTTCAGGGCTGTCGCCTTTAACCGTTTCTGACTTATTTCCAGTCTTCTTTAATGACCGATGGCACTTTGCTGACGTCCACGCCGCGCAGTTTAAGCGCCTGTTCATAGTAGTGTTGCGTCTTGCCGGATTGATACAGCTTGGCAAACTCGTCATTCAGGAAGTTATGGAAGGTCTGATCGGCTTCTTTACGGATTGCCCCGCTGGTGCTGACCTCAATAATCGGCTTCGGCAGAATCAGGTTGCCCTTGCCGACTTTAGCCTGTTGCAGCGCCAGAGCAGGGTGGAAATAGGACAGCGCATCGACCCGACCCGCATAGAACGCGGCCACGCCTTCATCCATATTCGGGAAACGCACCAGCTGCGCTTTTGGCAGACGTTTGGTTAAAATCAGGTCCGGGCTGGAGCCCAGCGTGACGCCGATTTTAACATCTTCCCGATTGAGGTCGTCCCAGTTGGTCACCGTAATGCCATCACGAATCAACACGCCTTGCGCATACCAAAAGAAGGGCTGCTCAGGAAAATCGACCGCTTTTTTCCGCTCTTCCGTTGGGTCGAGCACCAGCATGGTATCGATCTGACCAGTCTGTAAGGCGGCGATGGCATTGCCCCAGGTGGTTTCCACCGTCACCAGCTTGACCCCCAGATCGTTTGCCAGTTCTTTACCGATGTTATAGCCGATGCCGTCCCATTCTCCGGTTGATGGATTTTTAAAATACCAGGGCTCGCCCTGTGCCACGCCGATGCGCAACTCACCGGTCTGTTTGATGTGTTGCCATGTCGAAGTTTGTGTGTCGGCGGCCTGGCTGAAAAAGGAGGCGCTAATCAGCGTGATCGCCATGAATACCTGGTGAAGTGAACGTTTCATTATCATTACCTTGGTGATTGAGTTTTAATCGAGGCGATATATTTCGCTCATGCAGAGTAGCGAAATACTTATAGCGAAATTAGTTCTTTTCGCCTTATCTCATTCCAGATAAATATAACGATTCATTGAGAGAAAAATCACGTTGGCGTACGTTCTGCCTTGCGGTAGGGCGCGGCGTCTGGGGTTGTTCTGTTTATCTCGTCCCTTAGCCGATGAGTATTGCCGCTATTTACCGTGTTTTCCCCCTGCGGCAGGGCATAGCAATAATTTCGCTATGCTTTTTAACTATTGGCAATTAACTCACAGTATACGGCGTATTAGACGCTGCGTGGCAGCGTCATCTAACGCTATTGCCGTGTTCAGAGGCCTGCCGAAACGCGGTTATTGATCGACGACGGAACCGTCGACGTGCAGTCGGGTTTTCAGGCCGCGACGGCGATAAGGGAAGCGGTTCTCCAGATCGTCTGCCAGCTCGATACCGATGCCGGACTGTGTCGGGATCTCCATAAATCCGTCCACGCATTTGAAGGTGTTCTTCACCACGTCTTTCTTCCGCACGCCGTTCTCTACGCCAGTCGCACCAAATTTTTCCGACAGCGCCGGCTGGTCATCTCCTGGATATTCCAGCAGCGCGAAGTTGGGAATGCTGACGGCGATCTGCAAACAGGCCGCGGTAGACACCGGACTGAGCGGGTTATGCGGCACCACCATTAAATCGTTGGCTTCTGCCAGCGCGGCCACTTTTTTCGCACCGGTAATCCCGCCGCACATGCAGACGTCAGGGCGCACATAGGCGACGGCGTTGCGGCGAATCAGCATCGCGAACTCCTGCGGGTTATTCAGGCGCTCGCCGGTGGCGATAGGAATATTGATTTTGTCGGCCACTTCCGCCATCGAATCGAAGTTATCCGCGCCGATAGGGTCTTCAATAAAATAGGGATAAAACGGCTCAATGCCGCGAGCGAACACCACGGCATCGGCGGGTTTCAGACGACGATGGACTTCAATGCACAGATCGACATCGTTACCGACCGCTTCCCGATACAGACCGATGCGCTCTATGGCTTCGCCGATCTCTTTGGCGTGAGTGGTGAAGTAGGGGGTATCGCGTGATTCATCCAGAAAAGGCGTCAAATGACCAATCGCGGTGAAGCCGTCGGCTTTGGCCTGTTTCAGGTTGGCGATGGTTTCTTCTGTGGTGCGACCGCCCGCGTGGGCATAAACGCGAGCTTTGTCGCGACAGCGTCCGCCCAGCAGGTTATAAACCGGCGTATCGTAATACTTGCCTGCGATATCCCACAGGGCGATATCGATGGCGCTGATGGCACCCATGATGGCGGCACCGCGGAAATGCCAGCAGCGGTACATATATTGCCAGTGGTGTTCAATACGCAGCGGGTCTTGCCCAATCAGGTACGTGCGCAATGCCTCGACGGCACCTTTAGAAGCATCGAGAAACCCCCAGGCACCGGATTCGCCAATGCCCGTCAACCCCTCGTCAGTGGTGACCTCAACAAACATATATCGATTCGCGAGAATCACGCGCACGTCGGTAATTTTCATCAACCCTTTCCTTAAGTTAGCCTGCTTAGGATTGAGTCTAATCACAGAGGCGTGCGCGTTGTCAACGCTGGCGTCCGAGACGGTAACCGTCTTCGAACGCCGGATGACTTAGAGATGCCCGGACAGGCGCTGGTGAATTTTGGTGCTATGGGTATCCAGCCCGATAATCGTGACCTTCGCATCGTAGCGATGATAGCGGGTTTCGATCGCGTCGAGTGCCGCCACGCTGGAGGCATCCCAGATTTGGGCGTGCGTCAGATCGATGGTGACGTTCTGCGGATCCTGCGCATAGAGAAAGTGCTCGAAGAGATCGTTACTGCTGCCGAAGAACAGAGGCCCGCGTACGGTGTAATGCACCGACTGCCCGTCTTCGCTCACCTGACGCTCTGCGTGAATGACGTGCGCCACGCGGCGGGCAAACAGCAGGATGGCAAAAATCACGCCGCCTGCCACGCCGATAGCGAGATTCCCCGTCGAGACGGTCGCGACAACCGTCACGATGACCACCAGCGTTTCCGACAGCGGCATACGCTTCAGCGTCGTCGGATGCAGGCTGTGCCAGTTCATCGTTTTCAGTGCGACGATCATCATGATGCCCGCCAGCACCACCATCGGAATCTTCGTCATGATTTCGCTCAGCCCGGTCACCAGCAGCAACAGCACCAGCGCGGCGGCGAGGGTGGAAATGCGCGTGCGCGCTTTGCCTAGCTCCACGTTGACGACGGTCTGCCCGATCATCGCACACCCGGCAATGCCGCCATAAAACCCAGCGAAGAGATTGGAAATGCCCAGCCCCCAGCATTCGCGACGCTTGCTGGACGGCGTATCCGTGATGTCGTCGACCAGTTTGGCGGTTAACAGCGATTCCATCAGCCCGACAAAGGCGATACTCAGCGCGGTCGGCCAGATGATGTGCAGCGTTTCAACATTGAACGGCGCCAGCCACTGGGTGAAACCCGGCAATCCGGGCTGCATGGAGCCAGCATCGCCGACGTTAGGCACCGTTATGCCGGTAAACATGGCAATCGCGGTCACCGTCACAATGGCAACCAGCGGCGCGGGAATGCTTTTCACCACATAAGGCAGTAGCAGAACAATCGCGAGCGTCAGCGCAAACAGCAGCCAGACGAGCGAGGATTGCCCGTAAATATGCGGCACCTGCGCGGCAAAAATCAGGATGCCCAGCGCATTCACGAAGCCGATCATCACCGAACGGGGGATATAGCGCATCATCCTCGCCAGTCCTGCCAATCCAAACAGAATCTGAACGATCCCTGCCATGATCACCGCAGGCAGAATATAGGCCACGCCGTGTGCGTGTACCATCGGGCCAATAACCAGCGCCACGGCACCCGCCGCCGCAGTAACCATCGCCGGTCTACCACCGAGAAAAGACATGGTGAAACACAATACGATGGAGGCGAACAGGCTGACTTTGGGATCAACCCCCGCAATGATGGAAAAGGAAATCACCTCTGGGATAAGTGCCAGTGCGGTGATGGTGCCCGCCAAAACCTCGCGCATCAGCAGCGAGGGCGAACGTAATACAGCAAGCGTTGACGTGGCAGAGGGCGCTGACGTCGGCGTTGCGTCGGGTGATGAGATCATAGGTGCAGGCTCTTACTTTTTCTTATTTATCGGTCGATGATGAAAGGCGGGAGAGGATAAATTATCGGCAGTATAAAAGATACTGTCCGTCATCGGCAGGCAAGGAAAAGTCAGTAGGAAAACGAGCGGGCGGATAGCGCGTCGTTCTATCCGCCCGTTCGTTGTGTTCTCTCCGTCAGGAATTAGGCATCAATCGCCAGAATAGCCATAAACGCTTCGCGTGGAATGTCTCGTTTCGAGAAACCAACATTATGCTTTTTATTTTCCCGCTGTTTACGGATCAGTCGCTGTTTCTGCGACAGACTGCCCTGAAAACCTTGTGCCAATGCGCTTTTTCGCAGCGGGGGAATGTCTTCGCGCGCGATAACGCGATTACCGATTTTGGCCTGAGCAGGAACGGGGTACAGCTTGCGCGGAATCACGTACTTCAACGCTTTCACGATCTCGGTTGCCCGCGCCCATGCCTTATGACGGGCGATAATGAAGGAAAAAGCATCGATCAGTTGGCTATCGAGGTAGATGTCGCAGCGCACTAAATCGGAACGCCGGTAGCGACCGGGCTCATAATCCAGCGTGGCATAGCCTTGTGTGAGCGATTTCAGGTTATCAAAAAAGCCGAAGATCATCTCGTTGAGCGGCAGCTCCCAGTGTAATGTCACGCTGCCGTTATCGAGATATTGCATGTCGATAAACTCCCCACGGCGCGAGGCGCAGTATTCCATCAACGTGCCGACGTAGGCGTCCGGTGTGTTGATGGAGCAGATAGCATAGGGTTCTTCGACGAAGTGCAACACGTCCTCTCCGGGGAAATGTGCCGGATTATGGATCGTCAGGCATTGGCCGTTATGTAACGTGACGCGGTATTCCACGCTGGGCGCGGTGGCAATCACGGAGATGCCGTATTCGCGCCTGAGCCGTTCACGAACAATATCCATATGTAACATCCCAAGAAAACCACAGCGGAAACCGGCACCCAGTGAGGCGGAAACATCGGGAATCCAGTGCAACGCCGCATCGTTAAGTGACAGCTTATTCATGGCGTTACGCAAGCCTTTCAGATCGTCGTCCGCATCGGGATAGAGCCCAGAAAACACCATCGGCTTCATGTCCTGATAGCGAGCAACCGGCTCTGTCGCGGGGTGTTCGGCTGACGTCAGCGTATCGCCCACCCGGATGGCGGCGGCGTCTTTCAGTCCCGCCGCGAGATAACCGACTTCACCGTTTTCTAACGCGGTACAAGGTTGACGATGGGGGAAAAAAGCGCCGGTTTCGGTGACCTCAAAACGTGTTCCTGATGACATGAAACGTAGCGTTGCACCAGCCTGAATACTGCCATCCACCACGCGTACATGCATGATGGCACCCTGATAGGGATCGTAATGTGAATCAAACACCAGCGCGCGCAGCGGGGCATCGGCAAGCCCTGTTGGTGCCGGGAAATGGTGGGCAATCGCGTCCAGTACCTCGGCCACGCCCTCACCGGTTTTGGCAGAGACCGTCAGCACGGTGCTGATATCCAGCGAGGGAATCGCCGCCAACTGCTGCATTACCTGCGGCACGTTAGCCTGTGGGCTGTCGATTTTGTTCAGGACGGGCAGAATAGTCAGCCCTTGCTGTCGGGCGAGATTGAAGTTGGTGATTGTCTGTGCCTGAACGCCCTGCGTGGCGTCGATCAGAAGAATCGCACCGTCACAGGCGGCGAGACTGCGGGAGACTTCTGCAGAAAAATCGACGTGTCCCGGCGTATCCACCAGATTGAACTGATACCGCAGACCTTTCTCATCCCGATAACTCATGCGTACGGTTTGCAATTTGATGGTGATGCCGCGTTCCCGTTCTATCTCCATCGAATCCAGCAGCAGTTCGCGCATGTCACGTTGGGCGACGGTTGCAGTCAGTTCGATAAAGCGGTCGGCGAGGGTGGATTTGCCATGATCGACATGGGCAATAATGCAGAAATTACGAATTTGAGGTGTACACATAGAAAAGGCCTTTCACATCATGATGTCTGGCTCGGTATCGCGTGCGACGTTGAGAACAGACAGAGAAATTCGCGCTGAAAAAATCCAGCGAAGATGAAAATCAAAAGATGTAAAAGTGAATAGCCGCCGCGATGATAGCGCGTTTTATTTTGCGGCGGCAAGTCATGATGTTTGATGTGGATTGTTCCCCCGAAAATTTAATACACGACGATTGAGAGGTGCATTCCATTACGAGGGCTGTTCGCTCCTGTGGCTTTCCGGAATTCTCTTTAAACACCCATCACGCGAGCCATGATGGCTTGATGTAACCAGCGTGGAGTGGCCCAAGTCAGAAATGTAATCGCTTTATTTCCCATACCTGGAACAACGCTCATTCGCCCAGCCTGAAGAGCCCGGATACCAGCCTGAACAACAGGTTTAGGTTGCATCATCACACCTTTTAGCGCAGGAGTGAGTTTTTGTTTGGCTGCCGTAGCAAAACCGGTGTCAGACATGCCCGGGCACAGTGCAGTGACAGTGATACCATCGCTTTTAAGCTCACGATGCAGAGCATCGGAAAACCGGAGCACATACGCTTTAGCTGCTGAGTAAACGGCAAAATTCTTTACGCCTTGATAAGACAGCAAGCTGGCGACCATCAAAATATGTCCTTTGTGCCTGACGCGCATATCTTCTGCAAAGAGCCGGGTTATCGCTGTCAAACTGGTGATATCCAGATTGATCATATCCAGCGACTCACCCAGTGATTGATCTAAAAAGCTGCCCTGCAAACCGTGGCCAGCGTTATTAATTAATATATCAACCACAATATTTTGTTCTTTTAGTCGGCTGTGTAGATCGCTGATTGCGGTAATCACGGAAAGGTCCACTTGTTCAACTATTACATCGACGTTGAAATCTTTGCGTAATGCCTCCGCGAGTATTTCAAGCTTATTAAGCCGACGCGCCACCAGGATGAGCGACTTTCCTTGTGCCGCATATTGCCTTGCGAATTCCTCGCCAAACCCGCTTGAAGCCCCCGTGATAAGCACCCATGTATTGTTTTTTACTGTCATGTTAATAACTCCAGTTGTTTAGTTTCAATGGTACAGGTGCCAGTTTGTGGCTGTGTTGGGTGAGTATCTTATTGTGCCTTCGCAGTGGTTTCTGGCGGCTGCCAGCCACCACCGAGCGCCTTGAATGTGGCGACGGCTGCGCGTGCCGATTCGGTTTGAGCCTGAGCCCTGGCATCGGAGGTTTGTAGCAGGGTTTCATCGGCGTGAAGAACGTCAATCAGGCTGCTTGTTCCTTTCTGGTAGGCGATGAACGACGACTGCCGCGCGCTGGCTAACGCGGTCTCACCGGCGGTTAACGTTGCGGCCTGCGTTTCGCGATTGACCAGGGCCGAGAAGGCGTTCTCAACGTCTTCGGTCGCACGGAGTACCGACAGACGGTAAGCCGCCAGCGCTTCGGCTTCCTGTCCCTTCGCCTGATCGATCTGGGCGTTAATGCGGCCGAAGTCGAAGAGTCGCCAGCGCAGCCCTAATACCCCCGCCGATTGGCTGGCACCGTTGGAGAACAGGTTGCTGCTCGACACCGACGTTGCACTACCGAGCAAGGCGCTGAGCGAGAATTTAGGATAGTACTCGCTGATGGCTACCCCGATGCGTGCGTTGGACGCCGCGAGGTGGCGTTCGGCCACGATAATATCGGGTCTGCGGCGCAGCAGATCGGCGGGTGTCCCCGTTGCTATGAGCGCCGGAGGCTGTGGAATGGCCTGTGAGCTGGACAACTGGGCCCGATGCGTGCCGGGAGGTGTGCCGAGCATAACGTCCAATGCGTTCATCGCGGCATCGATCCCGGTCTGGAGAGCGGGCACGGTTGCCTGAACCTGCGAAAGCGCGCCCTCCGTCTGACGAACCTGATATTCTGCGGCGAGCCCTTTACTGTGGAGTAGCTGTACCTTATCCAGCAGCTCTTGCTGTGTCTTGACCTGACTGTTGGCGATCGCCAGACGCGTTTGTAACCCGCGCAGAGTGATATAAATATCGGCAGTCTGAGCGGCGACGGCCAGCCGTGTGGCCGCGACGCCCGCCTCTGAAGCCTGATAGTCAGCCAGTGCCGCCTGACGGCCGCGTCTCAGGCCACCGAATACATCAAGCTCCCAACTGGCGTTGAGATCGGCTTCATAAGCATTGCCGTAGCGATTATAGCCAGGAACCGAGTTGAGTAGCTGACCTTGTGGCGTTTCAATTGACTGGTAGGCGCGAGTGCCTTGTCCGCTGATGTTGCCCGAGGGCAGCAGCGCCGCCGTTGCTGCGCCAAGCCCGGCACGCGCCTGACTCATCCGTGCGGACGCCTGAGCTAAATCAAGATTCTGCGCGAGTGCCCTTGAAACTAACTGGCTCAGTAAGGGATCATTAAAGCTTTCCCACCAGACCGCAAGGTTGGCTGCCTGAGCTGCGCTTTCTTGTTCTGCAGACGGTTTTATGACGGATTTCGCCTGATAACGATCCGCGAGTAGCGCGTCCGGACGGTGATAATCCGGCCCAACGGCGCAACCTGCCATTAAGCTCGTAGTCACCACCAAGGAAAGGGTACGGAGGGATAACATAGGAATTCCTTGAGTCAAAAAGATTGTGACCATATTACGTATTGGTCACTCGTTGTCAATCAGCGCTCGGTGAGCTAAGCTTGAGTAATGACTAAACACATGAATACACAGTCCCCACGCGGGCCGTCGGATCACAGCGTTCGAGATCAGGTTGTTGAAGCGGCGACTGAGCACTTTGGACACTTTGGCTATGAGAAGACCACCGTGTCCGATCTGGCCAAAGCGATTGGTTTTTCTAAGGCCTACATCTACAAGTTTTTTGATTCCAAACAGGCCATCGGTGAGATGATTTGTACTAACCGACTGGCAATGATTATGGATATTGTCAACGCGGAGCTGGTGGATGCGCCAACGGCTTCAGAAAAACTGAGGCGCCTGTATAAGGCCTTGATAGAGGCGGGTAGCGATTTATTTTTTCACGATCGCAAGCTTTATGAGATCGCCGCGGTATCCTCGCGCGAACGCTGGCCTTCAGCCGTTGCTTATGAAGAAAAACTACGTCAGCTTGTTCAGCAAATTCTTCTTGAGGGACGGCAGTCCGGGGAATTTGAGCGCAAGACGCCGCTGGATGAGGCGGCAGAGGCCATCTATCTGGTCATGCGTCCTTATGCTTGCCCTATTCAACTGCAATACAACCTGGATTCGTCAGCGTCCGCTGCGGTGTTATTACCGTCGTTAATATTGCGTAGCCTGGCACCTTAAAATAGTGACCATTGACAATATTGGTCACTAGTTGGAGAATGCGGTTTCTGTCCTGCTCATTTAAGAAGGGAACCCATGCTTCGGCTAAAATCCACCACTCTTGCTGTTTGCCTGTTGCCTCTCGCCCTGGTGGCGTGTGGCGACGCTTCCGATGTCGACGATCCACGCAATCAGCCTCCTCTGGTGAGAGCGGCTACCGTGGTGAGTGCTGTTGAGGCTTCTCGCTCATTCACCGGTGTTGTTGTCGCACGAGTTCAAAGCGACTTGGGTTTTCGGGTGCAAGGCAAAATCCTTGAACGTCTGGTTGATACCGGCCAGACCGTGAAACGCGGCCAGCCTTTGATGCGTCTGGACCCTATCGATCTCAGCTTACAGGCACAAGCCCAGCAGCAGGCCGTTACCGCGGCCCGTGCCCGTGCCAGACAGGCGACCGATGACGAAGCTCGCTATCGTGGTCTGGTTGCCGCAGGTGCGGTATCCGCTTCGGCTTACGATCAAATAAAGGCGGCTGCCGAGACGGCGAAAGCGGAACTGAGCGCCGCACAGGCTCAGGCTGATGTAGCACGCAATGCGACGGAGTATGCCGTGTTGCTGGCCGATGCCGACGGCGTGGTAATGAATACACTGGCTGAACCCGGTCAAGTGGTGAGTGCAGGACAGGCTGTTGTTCGGCTAGCGCGCGCGGGGCAGCGGGAAGCCATCGTACAACTGCCCGAAACGCTACGCCCCGCGGTTGGAAGCGAAGCGCAGGCAATGCGCTATGGCGCAGGAGAACAGCGTGTTCCCGCGAAACTGCGGTTGCTCTCCGATGCAGCCGATCCGTTGACGCGTACCTTCGAAGCGAGGTATGTGCTTGAAGGTGAGCTGGCGAGCGCACCGCTCGGATCCACCGTTACGCTCCACATTGCGCAAGATGACGTATCCCGCCAGATGCTACAGGTGCCTTTAGCGGCAATCTATGATCCAGGGAAAGGGCCGGGTGTCTGGCGTATTTCAGGCGATCCCGCCAAAGTATCATGGCAACCCGTTCAGATGTCTGGCCTTAGCGACGATAGGGCAAAGGTGATCGGGAATCTCAAACCGGGAGAGCAGGTTGTTGCCTTGGGAACGCATTTGCTGCATGACGGCGAGGCGGTCCGAGTGATTGAACAGCGCGATGCCAGCGTCGCCGGGAGCCAGCCATGAGCGAGGGAAGATTCAATCTTTCGGCGCTTGCTGTCCGTGAGCGCTCCATCACGCTGTTTCTTATTATCCTGATTACCGTCGCGGGCATTCTCTCGTTCTTTGAACTGGGGCGGGCAGAAGATCCACCGTTTACGGTCAAGCAGATGACCATTGTTTCTGTCTGGCCGGGGGCGACCGCTCAGGAAATGCAGGATCAGGTGGCCGAACCGCTGGAAAAGCGCATGCAGGAACTCAAGTGGTATGACCGCAGTGAGACTTACACGCGTCCTGGACTCGCTTTTACCATGCTGTCACTGCTCGACAGTACGCCGCCTTCACAGGTACAGGAAGAGTTCTATCAGGCGCGTAAAAAGCTCGGCGATGAAGCCAGGAACCTGCCGGCAGGCGTGGTTGGACCGATGGTTAATGACGAATTCTCCGATGTGACCTTTGCGCTCTTTGCGCTGAAGGCGAAGGGCGAGCCGCAGCGTTTACTGGTTCGTGATGCCGAATCGCTGCGTCAGCGTCTCTTGCATGTGCCGGGCGTGAAGAAGGTCAATATCATCGGGGAACAGGCTGAACGTATTTTTGTGTCGTTCTCACACGACCGGCTGGCGACGCTGGGTATTGCTCCTCAGGACATTTTCTCCGCGCTGAATAGCCAGAACGAACTGACGCCTGCCGGCTCGATTAATACGAGCGGGCCGCAGGTCTTTATTCGCCTGGATGGCGCTTTCGACAAGTTGGACAAGATCCGTAAAACGCCGATTGTTGTACAGGGTAGGACGTTACAGCTTTCAGACGTAGCAACCGTTGAGCGTGGCTATGAAGATCCTGCGACCTTCCTGGTTCGCAATCAGGGAGAACCGGCGCTGTTGCTGGGCATTGTGATGCGTGAAGGATGGAATGGCCTGGATTTGGGGAAGGCACTGGATGCTGAGACGACCAAAATCAATGAAGGCATGCCGCTTGGCATGACGTTGACGAAAGTCACCGATCAGTCGGTGAATATCAGCTCGTCTGTTGACGAATTCATGATCAAATTCTTCGTCGCGTTGCTTGTCGTGCTGGTTGTTTGCTTTATCAGCATGGGCTGGCGCGTGGGGGTTGTCGTTGCCGCCGCGGTGCCGTTGACGCTGGCTATCGTTTTTGTGGTGATGGAAGCGTCCGGTAAAAACTTTGACCGAATTACGTTGGGTTCTCTCATTCTGGCGCTGGGTTTGCTGGTCGATGATGCGATTATCGCCATCGAGATGATGGTGGTGAAAATGGAGGAGGGCTATAGCCGTGTTAAAGCCTCCGCCTATGCCTGGAGCCACACGGCTGCCCCGATGCTGGCAGGTACGCTGGTCACCGCTGTGGGTTTTATGCCTAACGGTTTCGCGCAATCCACCGCCGGTGAGTACACCAGCAACATGTTCTGGATCGTCGGTATTGCCCTGATTGCCTCCTGGGTCGTTGCGGTGGTCTTCACGCCTTATTTGGGCGTAAAAATGCTGCCGGAAATCAAAACCGTAGAGGGGGGACACGCCGCCATCTACAACACCCGCCATTACAACCAATTTCGCCGTTTACTGACGCGTGTTATCTCGCGGAAATGGATCGTGGCAGGTACCGTGGTGGCTGCCTTTACCGTAGCGATCTTAGGTATGGCGCTGGTTAAAAAACAATTCTTCCCGACCTCCGATCGTCCTGAAGTGCTGGTAGAAGTGCAGATGCCCTATGGGACTTCCATTGAGCAGACCAGTGCGGCAACGGCGAAGGTAGAGGACTGGCTGAAGAAGCAGGAAGAGGCAAAAATTGTTACGTCTTACATTGGGCAAGGTTCACCGCGCTTTTTTCTGGCTATGTCGCCAGAGCTGCCCGATCCGTCGTTTGCAAAAATTGTCGTGCTGACGGACAGCCAGGAAGCGCGTGAGGCGCTCAAGTTTCGGCTTCGTGAAGCGGCGGCCAATGGCCTGGCACCGGAAGCGCTTGTTCGGGTGACTCAATTGGTGTTTGGCCCTAACTCACCTTATCCGGTGGCCTACCGTGTTATGGGGCCGGATCCGACCACGCTGCGTGAGATTGCAGACAAAGTGAAAACGGTGATGCTGGCAAATCCGATGATGAGGACCGTCAATACCGACTGGGGGCCGCAGGTGCCGGCGCTGCATTTCACGCTCGATCAGGATCGTTTGCAGGCGGTGGGATTGACATCGAATGCGGTTGCTCAGCAACTTCAGTTCCTGCTCTCGGGGGTTCCGATCACGTCGGTGCGTGAAGACATCCGCGCGGTACAGGTCATGGGGCGTGCTGCCGGGGATATCCGGCTTGATCCAGCAAAAATAGCGGGCTTCACGCTCGTGGGGTCTGCCGGTCAGCGTATTCCTCTGTCGCAGATAGGGGAAGTCGACGTGAAGATGGAAGATCCTATCCTGCGCCGCCGCGATCGCACACCGATCATTACTGTACGGGGTGATATCGCCGAAAATCTGCAGCCGCCGGATGTCTCTATGGCGATCCTGAAACAGTTACAGCCCATCATCGATACACTTCCGGCCGGATACCGTATTGAACAGGCTGGCCCGATTGAAGAGTCAGGAAAAGCTACTCAGGCGATGGTACCGCTGTTTCCTATCATGATTGCTATCACGCTGCTGATCATCATCCTACAGGTGCGGTCAATGTCGGCAATGGTGATGGTGTTTCTCACTTCACCGCTGGGGCTGATTGGCGTGGTGCCAACGCTGCTGCTCTTCAACCAGCCGTTTGGTATCAATGCGCTTGTGGGGTTGATTGCGCTATCCGGTATCCTGATGCGTAATACTTTGATCCTTATCGGGCAGATCCATCACAACGAGCAGGAAGGACTCTCGCCATTCGATGCGGTGGTGGAGGCGACGGTGCAGCGAGCCCGACCTGTGTTGCTGACCGCGCTGGCCGCCATTTTGGCGTTCATCCCGCTCACTCATTCTATTTTCTGGGGCACGCTGGCATACACGCTGATTGGCGGGACGTTTGGCGGCACCATCATCACGTTGGTGTTTCTGCCTGCGATGTACGCTATCTGGTTCAAGATACGTCCAGAGAATGAGAAGCACGTCGATAAACCCGCCGCGGTGTAAGCCGTCGTTCCTATGAAAACGCTCGTCACACAGGGTGGCGAGCGTTATCCAGTCTGCTGCGTGGCACAGTTTTCCACGTCGTCATTGTCATTAAAATCACCATGAGCACTGTCATTATGGCGAAAACGCATTCCTTCGAAAGCCCGCAATTGACCGGAAAAATTGTCGCGTTATTAGCGGGGCTTTCGGCGATTAGCATCTTGTCTACAAACATTATTCTTCCGGCTTTCCCCGATATCGGAGAGCAGCTAGGGGCATCCCCCCGTGAACTTGGTCTGACGCTATCCAGTTTTTTCATCACGTTCGCGCTGGCTCAATTGGTTGTCGGCCCGTTATCGGATCGTTATGGACGCAAGACGCTCGTTCTGGGAGGGCTTTCCATCTTCATCGTTGGCACTGTCGTCGGCGGCCTTGCCGGTTCACTTGAAACGCTGATCGTCGGAAGGGTCATTCAGGCGCTGGGCATCTGCGCTGCGGCAGTGTTAGCCCGAGCAATTGCACGCGATCTGTTTGACGGTGAAACGCTGGCGCGGGCGCTATCGCTGACGATGATCGCGACAGCGGCGGCCCCCGGATTTTCACCGCTGGTGGGAAGCGTACTGACGACGACATTGGGCTGGCGCGCGATCTTTATCCTGGTGGGGCTGGCCGCCTTTGTCATCGCCATCTTATATGCGCACGGGCTGGGGGAAACGCATCCCGCTGAGCGTCGTGCACCGTACTCCATTCCGAGCGTCATCGTGGCGTACGGCAAGCTGGTTGTGGATGGGAAATTTATCCTTCCGGCACTGTCGATGAGTCTGTTGATGAGCGGCCTGTTTGCCTCTTTCGGTGCGGCACCGGCGATTCTGATGGAGGGGATTGGCTTATCGTCATTCCAGGCCGGACTCTATTTCGCCTCCACCGTATTTGTTGTCTTCGGGGCGGGAATGGCTGCGCCGCGACTGGCGCGTCGCTATGGTCCGAGAAGCGTGGCGTCGGTGGGGCTCGCTACCGCGTTAGCCGGTGGGAGTTTGCTACTGCTTGGTCCGGAAGCACCAAGTCTCAGTGGGTATACCTTGTCGATGATCGTCTTCCTCTGGGGAATGGGCTTAGCCAATCCACTGGGAACGGCCATTACGATGGGGCCTTTCGGGAAAGAAGCGGGTTTGGCATCCGCGCTGCTTGGGTTTTTGACGATGGGAATGGCGGCGATAACAACCTGGCTGGGCTCGGTACTGACGTTTCCCGCTGTCACCACGCTGGGCGGTATACAGGTGACGGCCTGTCTGATAGCACTGGTATTGTTTCTCAGTGGTCCGCTGATGAGAACGAATACGCGCTCAAAGGCGTAATGCTGTAAACGTATCTGCTTGATTAACCCGATGCGGAACCCCCGAAGGGGTTCCGAATGACATTACAGATCTACTTTGCGACAACCTCATTATTGATGGCATAGACCGTGCAACTCACTGCCCCTTTGTGCTGGAATTTTTCACAATTCTTGACGGCTGCGACAGCTGCCTCATTGCCGGTTCGCGCCCAGTATGCTGTTCCCCATGCCCCGTTTTTGTTTGTCGCAAATGCTTTCTCGTAAAGTCGTGCCGCTTCGTATTGTCTGAATGCCTTTTTGCCTGCAAGATTATTCAGGTCTGCGGGGGGAGTAAGATGTGTTACCGGTAAGGTCACGACTTCCTCGACTGGCAAGTGTTGCTGCGCAAGGAATCCCGCCACGGTTTTCCACCAGAAATCCTCCGGGGCTGTATCCATAAAGACGTGTCCATTTTTTTCAAAAGCGGGCATTTCGATAAATTCAGCTTTACCACCACCGCTACGATAGGCGTCATAAAATGCTCTGCCCATTTCTGGTGTGAACGATTGATCATTGCTGGAATAGAGCCACAGAGAAGGAATGCGTGCGGTGAGGCCATACGTGGTGAATGCTTTAATCAGGCCGGATCTATCACAAAGTGATTTACCGTCGATGGAACCCCGGCCTCCGTCAAAATTGATGATAGCCTGAACGCCGGGAGGGTTGGCCGCACTGGTTGCCAGCACGGCAAAACCGCCTGCGGACATACCCGCCAGTACTGCTTTATCCGGTGAGGCCCAGGGCTGGCGCCTTATAGCCTCAAGCGCGGCCAGCATATCTCGGGTGTCTTTTTCACCTGCCAGCTTATGCAGCGGCTGCTTACAGGAACCGCCTGAATATTCAGCCCCACCGCTTGAATAACCGTACCCCTCCCGTAGAACGGTCACCGCGGCATAGCCGTGACGCGCAAAGGCAAGCGCCGTTGACGATTCGCGGTTTGGGTTCATTTCCCAGCGATCAAATTCGGCCGTACCTACGGTGCCATTCGTGATCACCACCACAGGGAGCTTTGTCTGGCTGACTGGTCGGGTGACGAAGGCATCGAGTACGGCTGGCTTACCATTATCCAGTGTGACCTGTAACGAAAGTGGCTCCCTGATTAGGCCTTCAAATTGCCGGTTTTTTAGTGAAGCATTTATTGGGGTGGCGATGGAAGAAAAGGAGAGACAAAACAATGCAGTAATGACGGTTACTCTGATGAATCTGGCTATAGAGTGATGTCGCATTTTTGTTAACCTTAGCAAGTGTTTGATGAGGTTTTTTCGTTCAACGCGCGTCGATGAATATCAGGTATTCATTACGGCCTCAACGGCAACAGAAGGTCTATTGAGCTGCGGTTTAAATAAATGTATAGGCCGTGTGAGTTGGATAGTTTTAAGGGGTTATCAGAAGGTTTGGGCGCTGTGGGTTTCGCTCTGTGACGAGACAGTCGCTAAGAGACATATGCGGGTCACTCCATTATCGAACCGGAAAGACTCCAAATCTGACCACTAGATTCTCCCGATGCAGAGGGAAAACAGAATGTGTACCGGAAAGACTTTTGCAGGTGAAGGCATTGAATAAAATGATAAAAACAAAAATCCCGCTTAAGTTTCCTTAAGCGGGATTTTCTAAATTTGGCTCCTCTGACTGGACTCGAACTTCATCTGCAACTCCTGTTATTAATGGGATTGTAAAAACAAGTTGATTATTTACCAACATATTTACCATCATTATTATTTTCTTATCGATTTAATGTCAATTAAAAACAATTGGTTGTTGTCATAATCATCTAAATAAACGAATCTAAATTTATTTTCATTATCAACATGGTGTTGTCGTTATTTTAATTAAAGTAATTGATATAAAACAATTAGTTATTTTTTAGTAAAGAAAGAATGATTAGTCAAGATGAAAACTCTTACATCCAAGATTACTTATCTGCTCTCACACCATTCTGAAAAACCGCACCTCTTTTCCACTTTCTCTATCATGTTGAATGGGTTAACTTTTATGAAACACAAAAGCAATCGGTAGAACAATGACTACACAAAAAGAAATAGAAGAAATCAGGACTGCGTTATCTTGGTTTGATGTACGCCGATATGATGGCCTGAAAGACCTCACCCTAAATAGCTTCGCCAAATAGTAGATCACTCGAAGGGAACTCAGTCCGAGTTATGCGATCTGATCAATCGCCAAACCAAACAAATCACCAACCGGACTGAGCGATGCCGATCATAGCAGCA
>NZ_JAUMIO010000043.1:0-26550 GCF_032905925.1 Pectobacterium sp. HCp5_1 | reverse complement strand
AATTTACTGTTGTTCACTCTTCAAGACTTTTTTATATCGTTAAGATACGGTCTTGTGAGTGCCCACACAGATTGTCTGATTAAATTGTTAAAGAGCAGTGCCACTTCATCGGTGGCGCGGGCTTCATATACTATGCTTTTCCGCTGTGAAGTCAAGTCATTACTGACCGCCTTCGTTGAATCTTTTTCTGTCACCACAACCGCGTGTCGCTGTTGCCGTGTCAGTGGAGGCGCATTATAGGGACTTCTCGTCGGCTGACAAGCGCTAAATGCAAAAAAAAATTACCGAGTGGGGATTTTTCCAGCAAAGCGAATTAAAAGACGCCGTTATGCCGGATTTTTCGCCGCTAATTGAGCGAAATCCTGAGCGAAACGGGAAACCTGCTGCCAGTCTGTATATTCAATCTCTTTGGTGCTATCTGTTTCCCCCCCAGTTATACGCATAATGAGTTGAATCATTACCCGATCAAACCAACGGTAGCGTGGGTAGCGTAGGGCGCCAGCGAACACGCAGCACAAATCTGGCTGCCAGGGAGAATTCAGCAGGAACTTACGCGTATAGGCATTGGTCTGTACCGTGCGTTTTTCTGGCTTACGCGCAGTGAGGTTCACGGAGAAGAATGCGCTGGGTAGCTGCTGTAGAGAAGTCAGATGCTTACGGATAAATTGATTTACCGCAGGATGAAAGCGCCCGTATCGAATCGATGCCCCAATCAGGACCTGATCGTATTGGCCCAGATCGATATCATTCGCATTGAGTACGTTAACCACATCGCACTCCAGAGTTCCTTTCAGCGTATTTGCAATATAGGAGGCAATCGCTCTTGTTTGCCCATCCCGACTCGAAAACACGATCAAAGCTTTCATTGTTCTTTATCCTTATGGGGACTATTCCCGCCAGAAGGTTGGCGTAAACAGCACTAAAAGCGTGAAGACTTCCAAACGACCAAACAGCATTGTCAGTATCAGAATCCATTTCGCCGTATCATTCATCGAGGTAAAATTCTCAGCAACGACGCCTAGCCCCGGCCCCAGGTTATTCAATGTGGCCGCGACCGCAGCAAACGCAGAGAAATCATCAACACCTGTCGCAATGACGGCCAACATGCTGACAATAAAAACCAACGCATATGCGGAAAAGAATCCCCACACGGCTTCAAGGATGCGTTCAGGCAACGCCCGATGGCCCAGCTTAATCGTATAAACCGCATTCGGATGCACCAACCGTTTAAGCTCACGCGACCCTTGTAGGAAAAGCAGCAGGATACGAATCACTTTCAAGCCGCCCCCGGTTGAGCCCGCACACCCGCCAATGAATGCAGAGCACAGAAGCAAAACCGGCAGGAAAAGCGGCCACGATGCAATGCTATCCGTGGTAAACCCTGCCGTTGTCGCCATGGAGACAACCTGGAAGAACGCTTGATTGATCGTCTGCATCCCGCTGTCATAAACGTGGTGGAACCACAGGACAATCGTACACACCGCCACCAGCGACAGTTGAACAAAAATGAACATGCGGAATTCCGGATCGCGCCAGTATACCTTCAGGCTGCGGCCACTCAGCAGAGCAAAGTGCAAACCAAAGTTACAGCCGGAAATCAGCAGGAATATCGCAATGATGGTATTGATCGTTGGACTGTTGAAGTAACCGATACTGGCATCGTGAGTGGAGAACCCGCCGACAGACACCGTAGAGAAGCTGTGGCCAATCGCATCGAATACCGGCATGCCAGCCAGCCACAGCGCGACAGCACAGGCAATCGTCAGTAAGAGATAAATCAGCCACAGCGTTTTTGCCGTATCGGCAATACGCGGGCGCATTTTGTTTTCCTTCAACGGCCCCGGCATCTCCGCGCGATAAAGCTGCATCCCACCAACACCAAGAATCGGCAGGATGGCAACGGCAAGTACGATGATCCCCATCCCGCCAAACCATTGCAGCATTTGTCGATAAAACAGGATGGCTTTAGGCAGTGAATCCAGCCCGACCAGCGTAGTGGCACCTGTTGTCGTCAGGCCAGAGAACGATTCGAAAAAAGCATCCGTTACGCCCAGATTAGGATGTTCAGCAAACAGGAAAGGCAGCGCACCGACGCTTCCCAGCACCGTCCAGAAGAGAACTACGATCAGGAACCCTTCGCGAGATTTCAGTTCATGCTTCTGTTTGCGGTTTGGTAACCACAGCATGATGCCAATCGCCAGCGCGACAATAAATGTCTGCGTAAACGCTCGGCCTGCGCCATCGCGGTAAATTAACGCCACCAGTCCGGGAATAACCATTGTCCCGGAAAACAGGATAACCAACTGGCCGACAATACGAGTTATGGCGCGCAAGTGCATCGCAGGGAATTCCTTAATGATTCATAAAAAGCGCTGGGATTATTATGGAATCGGCAATAAATGCAACGCGCCGCGGCTTAAATCGCGCAATTTCATTGCCGCCTCCTCGGTTCCCCTGACGGGGATAGAGAAGCGCAATACAACTTCCACACCATACTCACTATGCAGAATTTTTCCGCCAAGCTGGAAGATCAGGGATTCCACCTGGGGCAACAGTGCATAGTCACATTGTAAGCCATACTCTTTTTGCAATACTTTCTCTTGCAGAGATAGCTGCTTCAGCGCTTGCTGAACGCCACCGCCATAAGCCTTCACTAACCCACCCGTGCCCAGCGGGATTCCGCCATAGTAGCGTACAACCACAGCCGTAATCTCACCGATACCACTTCCCATCAGCTGCGACAGCATCGGCTTACCTGCCGTGCCGGAAGGCTCACCATCGTCAGAAAAACCAAGCTGCTGGGAATCGTCAGGCGCACCCGCAACAAATGCCCAGCAGTGGTGACCCGCCGAAGCATGCTCTGCCCTTACATGCTGGATAAACGCTTTCGCCGCGTCGATTCCCGGCGTTGCCGCCAGGATCGTCGTAAAGCGGCTTTTCTTGATTTCCTCGCTGAAGCTCACTGGCGCCGCAGGAATGGGATACGCTTGCATCAGGCCAGATTCAGGTCGCGCGTCATGTTCTCCACACGCCCGTCATGGATGACAATATTATCCTCGATACGGATACCACCAAACGGTTTCAACGCATCGATTTTTTGCCAGTCAAAGTGCTGACTCAATTCGCCCTCACGCCACGGAGCAAGCAAGGATTCGATGAAATAGATGCCCGGTTCAATCGTCATGACCATGCCGGGTTCAAGCACGCGAGTACAACGCAGATAAGGATGCTGCGACGGTGCCGCCAGGTGTGTGCCGCGATCGTCTTGCATAAATCCGGCGACATCATGCACCTGCAAGCCCAGCGGGTGGCCAAGCCCGTGCGGCAGGAAAGGCGATGTCAGCCCCTGCTCCACCATGGCCTCTTCGCTGATGTCCCGCACCAGCTGATGTGATTTAAGCAGCTTCGCAATCCGCTGATGCATCTGAAGATGGTAATCGGTATAACGCACTCCCGCCTGAACGGTATCAATCAATGACAGCATTTCCTGATTGAGATCTTTAATCAGCAGGGCAAACGCGCCATCACTCTGCGCAGAATAGGTACGCGTCAGATCGGCGGCATACCCGTTATATTCGGCACCCGCATCGATCAGGAAGCTGCGGACATCGGAAGGCACCTGATGATCGAGCTGGGTATAGTGCAACACCGCGGCATGTTCATTTAGCGCGATGATATTACCGTAAGGGACATCGATATCACGATGACCGGTGGCCGTCAGATACGCCAGGTTAATATCGAATTCGCTCATCCCGGACAGGAACGCTTCATGCGCCGCCCGGTGACCGATAACGGCGGTCTTCTGCGCTTCACGCATGCAGGCCAGCTCGTAATCCGTTTTATAAGCCCGATGGTAGTGCAGATAATCCAGCACGCCCTGAGGGTTAATATTGTCTGCACGAATCCCCAAATCCTGCGCACGCTGCGGGGCATAGCCGATGTAGGCAATACGTTCGCGCGGCGATGGAAGCAGTTGCCCAATATCATCAGCATTCCGTAGCACGGTAATATCGATGTCTTCAGTCCAAAAACTCTCAGGAACCGGTGCAACGTTATGCCAGTAATCCACCGGCGAGTAGAACCACAGTTTTGGCGGGTTAACGCCGTCAACCCATAGCCAGCAGTTCGGTACCTGCGTGACGGGCACCCAAGCTTTAAATTGCGGGTTAACTTTAAAAGGATAGTCGTGATCGTCCAGAAAAACGGTCAACAGCTCACCAGAGTGAATCAGTAATGCGTCAAGCTGATGGCGCGCTAAAACCGCCTGAGCGCGCGCTTGCAGCGTAGCCAGATGGTGATGATATAAAGAAGCCAGCTTTTCCATGAGTATCCTTGTACGTCACGACATGATCTCTCCATTTTAACACAGGCATTCCCCAAGGGCAGCGTCCGGTGCTTTGTGATCGATTCGGCAAAAAATTAATCTCTCGTTTGCAAAACGTTAACATTAAAACCACAATTCGATTATCTGGTCATACCAGATCACTCACACAAACAGTGGAGATAAACATGCTTTATCAAGGTGAATCCCTCTACCTTAACTGGCTTGAGGACGGCATTGCCGAGCTGGTATTTTCTGCCCCTGGCTCCGTAAACAAGCTAGATACCCGCACGGTTGCCAGCCTGGGTAAGGCGTTGGATGTTCTGGCGGAACAGCCGAATCTGAAGGGCTTACTGCTACGTTCTGATAAACCAGCATTTATTGTCGGTGCCGATATCACGGAATTCCTTTCCCTTTTTGCCGCACCGGCCGAAAAGCTGCATGAATGGCTTGTCTTCGCCAACAACATTTTCAGCCGCCTTGAGGATTTGCCCGTTCCCACGCTGTCCGCGATTAATAGCTATGCGTTGGGCGGCGGGTGTGAATGTGTGCTGGCGACCGATTTTCGGTTGGCAACAACGGATGCGCGAATCGGGCTGCCCGAAACCAAACTGGGGATCATGCCGGGCTTTGGCGGCACGGTCAGGCTACCACGCCTGCTGGGCGCGGACAGCGCGCTGGAGATTATCGCCGCAGGCAAAGACATCGGCGCAGCCGATGCTTTAAAAGTGGGGCTGGTGCAAGCCGTTGTCGCCAATGACAAGCTGGTTCCCGCCGCCATCAAGATGTTGAAACAGGCGACTAATGGCTCACTGGACTGGCAGGCTTACCGACGTCCGAAACTTGAACCGCTAAAGCTCAATAAGATCGAAGCCATGATGAGCTTTACCACCGCCAAAGCGATGGTGCTACAAACTGCGGGCAAGCACTATCCGGCACCGATGCTGGCGGTAAAAACCATCGAAGCTGCCGCAACCATGACGCGAGACGACGCATTGCAGCTTGAGACGCAGCACTTCGTTCAACTGGCGCGTTCCAATGAAGCCCGCGCACTCGTCGGCATTTTCCTCAACGATCAATATGTTAAAGGCAAAGCGAAGAAGCTGGTTGGCGAGACATCCGTACCGAAGCAGGCCGCCGTGCTAGGGGCAGGCATTATGGGCGGCGGCATTGCCTATCAATCTGCGTTCAAAGGCGTGCCGATTCGGATGAAAGATATCAACGAGAAGCCGCTCGCGTTGGGGATGAATGAAGCCGCTAAGCTCCTGAATAAACAAATGGAACGAGGCAAGCTGGACGGAATGAAAATGGCGACGGTTCTGGCCAGTATTCAGCCAACGCTGGATTATGCTGGGTTCGAGCGCACCGACATCGTCGTTGAGGCCGTAGTTGAGAACCCGAAAATCAAAGCCAGCGTGTTGGCAGAAACCGAATCGCACGTGAGTGAGAATACGATTCTGGCCTCGAATACCTCAACCATCCCAATTGCTTCACTGGCTGCGTCGCTAAAACGACCGCAAAATTTCTGTGGTATGCACTTCTTCAACCCGGTACACCGCATGCCGCTGGTCGAAATCATTCGCGGCCCTCAAACCAGCGACAGCACCATCGCCAGCGTGGTGGCTTACGCCAGCAAGATGGGCAAAACGCCAATTGTCGTGAACGACTGTCCTGGATTCTTCGTGAATCGGGTGCTGTTCCCCTATTTTGCTGCATTCAGCCTATTGCTCAGAGACGGTGCTGATTTCCGCGATATTGATAACGTCATGGAGAAAAAGTTCGGTTGGCCGATGGGCCCGGCCTATCTGCTGGATGTTGTCGGTATTGATACCGCTCACCATGCTCAGGCCGTGATGGCTGAGGGCTTCCCACAGCGCATGGCGAAAGACTATCGCGATGCGATTGATATGCTGTTTGAACACCAGCGTTTCGGGCAAAAGAATGGTCACGGCTTCTACCGTTATCAAACCGATAGCAAGGGGAAGCTGCGTAAAGAACAGGATGAAGCTGTAGATGCGATCCTTCAGGACATCAGCCAGCCGAAAAAAACGTTCAGCGCAGAAGAGATTATCGCGCGCATGATGATCCCAATGATTAATGAAGTCGCTCGCTGTCTGGAAGAAGGTATCGTCGCCAGCCCCGCCGAAGCGGACATGGCGCTGGTATATGGGTTAGGTTTCCCTCCCTTCCACGGCGGAGCCTGCCGCTATCTGGATACATTAGGTAGCGAACGTTATGTCGAGATGGCACAGCAGTTGGCGCACCTCGGCGCCATTTATCAGGTGCCAGACGGCTTGCAGCAAAAAGCTAGAAGCAATGAAGGCTATTACCCATCGGTCGCGCCACACGCGGACGTTTCTTACGGTCAACCGGCATGAGGACAGGAAATATGGAAAAGGTAGTAATTGTTGATGCCGTACGTACGCCGATGGGACGCTCCAAAGGCGGCGCTTTCCGCCAGGTAAGAGCCGAAGACTTGTCTGCACACCTGATGCGTAGCCTGCTGAGCCGTAACGCGGCGCTGGACGCCCGTGAGATCGACGATATCTATTGGGGATGTGTGCAACAGACGCTGGAGCAAGGCTTCAACGTCGCCCGCAATGCCGCTTTGCTGGCAGAAATTCCGATGAATGTCCCTGCAACCACGGTTAACCGGCTGTGCGGTTCCTCCATGCAAGCGCTCCATGATGCAGCCCGCGCTATTATGGTGGGCGATGCGAATGTCTGCTTAATCGGTGGCGTTGAGCATATGGGCCATGTGCCGATGAATCATGGCGTCGATTTTCATCCGGGGCTGAGCCGCACCATAGCTAAAGCCGCAGGTATGATGGGGCTCACGGCTGAGATGCTGGGGCGTATGCACAATATTAGCCGTGAGATGCAGGATCAGTTCGCCGCACGTTCGCACCAGCGCGCCCACAGCGCCACCCAGTCAGGAGCGTTTCGTCATGAAATTATCCCCACGGCGGGCCATGATGCAGACGGCGTGCTGCAACGCTTCGATTATGATGAGGTCATTCGCCCAGACACCACCGTCGATAGCCTTGCGGCACTCAAACCCGCGTTCGATCCGGTTAACGGTACGGTGACAGCCGCATCATCCTCGGCGTTATCCGATGGTGCGGCAGCCATGTTGATCATGAGCGAATCCCGCGCGGCATCGTTAGGTTTACCCGTACGGGCTCGCATTCGGGCAATGGCCGTGGTTGGCTGCGATCCTTCGATTATGGGTTACGGCCCCGTCCCCGCGACCAAACTGGCGTTGAAACGAGCAGGGCTCAGTCTGGCCGATATCGGCATCTTTGAACTGAATGAAGCCTTCGCCGCCCAGACGCTACCCTGTATTAAAGATCTGGGGCTGCTGGAACAGTTGGATGAAAAGGTCAATCTCAACGGCGGCGCGATTGCGCTGGGTCACCCGCTCGGCTGCTCAGGCGCACGCATCTCCACCACGTTGATTAATCTGATGGAAGGCCGCGACGTTCAGTTTGGCGTGGCGACGATGTGCATCGGGCTGGGACAAGGTATTGCGACGGTATTTGAGCGCGTCTAAACACAGAAAAGCTCTGCCAGAGCACGACTAGAAACCAAAAATCCCACAGCCGTGGGATTTTTATTTTGCTGCTTATGTCTTTCTGCTATCGACTGCTTTAAATAAACGAAAACGCATCGCTGAACATATGCGCTGTCAGCGCACCGCGCTCATTACAAAAACGCTCACGTGCAATTTTCGCCATTTCAAAACGACCAGCAATATAGATATCCTGCTCTGCCAGTGAGCCGTAATCCTGTAATACCGCACTCAGGACGGTCCCCGTTCTGCCATCCCATCCAGCTTCCGGCTGCTCAACGACCGGCACTACGCGCAGATTCGGGTGCTTGGCCGCAAAGCCTTCAAGCTCGGTTAAGTCATACAGATGCTGGGACTCACGACCACCCCAGTAAATAGCGATATCACGCTCGGGTTGCTGCGCCAGCGCGGTCAGCAGAATAGAACGCACATACGAAAATCCGGTTCCGCCCGCAATCAACACCAAGGGGCGCGTGCTCTCTTCCCGCAGCCAGGCTTCACCGTGCGGGATATCGACCGTCAGGGATTTTTCCTTATGAATGCGTTCCATCACGGCCATCGCGTAAAGATTCAGTTCGGACGCCCCAATGTGCAACTCAATAAAGTTTTTATCCATCGGGGTCGATGCCAGTGAAAAAGGACGTTTATCTCGATCGCCCATCACCACCATCAAATACTGGCCAGCCCGAAAGGAAAACGGCGCTTCAGGTAACAAACGCACACGATAAACCGTATCGGTTATGGCTTCGACCGAAGTCACTTTACAGCTCAATGTTGTCATGCATTCCCTCTATTAGGGTCATAAAAGCAAAACTGAGAACAGAGCAGCAGCCCTTAACGCCGAGGCTCTCTGTCACTAAAAATGGCCAGTTCATCCCATATTTCATCAATGCGGGCACAAACCTGCGGGTCTTTCTTGATGGGATGTCCCCACTCGCGCTGCGTCTCGCCAGGCCATTTATTGGTGGCGTCCAGACCCATTTTGGAGCCAAGGCCAGAAATCGGCGAGGCAAAATCAAGGTAATCTATCGGCGTATTTTCTACTAATACCGTATCGCGCGCCGGATCCATACGCGTCGTGATCGCCCATATGACGTCGTTCCAGTCACGTGCATTAACGTCATCATCGCAGACAATGACAAATTTCGTATACATGAACTGGCGTAAAAAAGACCAAACGCCCATCATGACGCGTTTAGCATGGCCAGGGTACTGTTTCTTCATGGTAACGACCGCCAGACGGTAAGAGCAACCCTCCGGTGGCAAATAAAAATCAACAATCTCAGGAAACTGCTTTTGCAGGATCGGCACGAAAACTTCGTTCAACGCCACGCCCAAAACAGCAGGTTCGTCCGGTGGCCGGCCGGTGTAAGTCGAGTGATAAATGGCATTCTGGCGCTGAGTAATATGCGTGACGGTAAAGACCGGGAAGTGATCGACTTCATTGTAATAGCCGGTATGGTCGCCATAAGGCCCTTCCGCTGCCATTTCTCCCGGTTCAATATAGCCTTCCAGAACAATTTCCGCACTGGCGGGGACTTCCAAATCGTTCGACAGACACTTCACCACTTCGGTCTTATGCCCGCGCAACAAACCCGCAAAAGCATATTCCGATAGCGTATCAGGGACAGGCGTCACCGCACCGAGGATCGTCGCGGGGTCAGCGCCCAATGCGACAGACACGGGAAAACGCTGCCCGGGATTTTCCTGACACCACTCCTGAAAATCCAGCGCACCGCCGCGATGAGATAGCCAGCGCATGATCAGTTTGTTTTTACCCAGCACCTGCTGGCGATAGATCCCCAGATTCTGCCGTTCTTTATGCGGCCCGCGCGTTACGGTGAGCCCCCAGGTAATCAGCGGTGCAGCATCTTCCGGCCAGCACTGCATCACCGGAATCCGGCGCAGGTCAACGTCATCCCCCTGCCAAATCTGTTCCTGACACGGCGCAGAAGAAAGGCGCTTCGTCGGCATATTCAGTACCTGACGGAACTTCGGCATTTTATCCACCAGATCGCGGAACCCTTTGGGCGGCTCCGGCTCTTTCAGAAACGCCAGCAGCTTGCCCACCTCACGCAATGCGCTGACGTCTTCCTGCCCCATTCCCAACGCAACGCGTTTCGGCGTGCCAAATAAATTGCACAGCACCGGCATGTCATAGCCTTTGGGGTTCTCAAACAGGAGCGCAGGGCCTTCCGCACGCAGCGTTCGGTCGGCAATTTCCGTCATTTCAAGGTAGGGATCGATGGGCTGGGTAATGCGTTTCAACTCCCCTCTCTCTTCCAGCAGTGAGAGGAATTCGCGTAAGTCACGGTATTTCATGCTATTCATCGGGGGCAGTCTATCGTTCTGGCTATTATAAAGTCTCTTCGCCAACCTGTCGCTTCCCGAAGCGCCTATTTATGGTAAGAATCTGCTCACTATCAAGAATCCGATCGCCAAAATGTGGTAACAAAAATATCTGCCGAAAATTTTTTATCCGTGCTCGCTTTTGTTATGCTTGCTCGTCGGAATCATAAGTCTGCGAAATTATGGAAGCCTGGTACTTACTGTATTGTAAACGTGGTCAACTGCTGCGAGCGAAAGAGCATCTGGAACGTCAGGATGTCACCTGCGTGAGCCCGATGATCACGCTGGATAAGATCGTTCGTGGTAAACGAACGGAAGTGTGTGAACCGCTGTTCCCGAACTACCTGTTTGTGGAGTTCGACCCCGAACGCATCCACACCACCACCATCAGCGCGACGCGCGGGGTGAGCAACTTTGTGCGATTCGGTGCACTGCCCGCGACCATTCCGCAGCAGGTTATCGATGAATTGTCCCTTCGCCCTGTTCAGGGAATCATTGACCCACTGACGCCACAGCCTGGCGATAGCGTGGTCATTACCGACGGTATTTTCTCTGGTCTTCAGGCTATCTACACCGAGCCTGACGGCGAAGCCCGCTCGATGCTGTTGCTGAATATGTTGAATAAACAGGTCAGACAGAGCATCGATAACCGCGAGTTTCGCAAAGCTTAGTCCTTTTAAAACAATAGTCCTTTTAAAACATAGCCCTTCGAAAATCTTAGCTCGACGTTCCTTGTCCGTTTGCCCTACCCGGCGCGCTTATGCCGCGCCGGATGGGAACAGGCTTAGCGCTGCATATGCTGATCGTGCAGCCACTGTGCGACACGTTTGGCAAAATAGGTCAGCACACCATCTGCACCCGCGCGTTTAAAGCACAGCAGAGACTCCATCACTACCGGTTGTTCTTGCAACCAGCCATTCTGAATCGCCGCCATGTGCATCGCGTACTCACCAGATACCTGATAAGCAAACGTCGGCACGCCGAAGGTATCTTTGACACGACGCACCACGTCCAAATAAGGCATCCCCGGTTTGACCATCACCATATCCGCACCTTCCTGCAAATCCTGCGCAATTTCTTGCAAGGCTTCATCGCTGTTAGCCGGGTCCATCTGGTAGGTTTTCTTGTTGCCGCCTTTCAGATTGCCAGCTGAGCCCACGGCGTCACGGAAAGGCCCGTAATAGCACGACGCATACTTAGCCGAGTACGCCATGATCTGGGTATTGATCAGGTTTTGCGCTTCGAGAGTGTCGCGGATAGCACCGATGCGACCGTCCATCATGTCGCTAGGCGCAATAATTTCGGCTCCAGCTTCCGCGTGGGATAACGCCTGACGCACCAAAATCTCCTTGGTGACGTCGTTAATCACGTAGCCATCCGCATCGATAATCCCGTCCTGCCCGTGCGTGGTATAGGGATCGAGCGCCACATCCGTCAGTAAACCCAGTTCTGGGACGGCGTCTTTCAACGCGCGGATTGTGCGAGGAACCAGACCATCCGGGTTATAGGCTTCTTCGGCATATAACGACTTCTTATCCGCTTCAATAACGGGGAACAGCGACAGCACCGGAACGCCGAGCTTAGCGATCTCTTCGGCCTCTTTCAGAAGCACGTCGATAGTCATCCGGTATACCCCCGGCATTGAGGGAACTTCCTGGCGATGATTTGTCCCTTCCATCACGAAAACGGGATAAATCAAATCATTCACCGTCAGCTGATTCTCAGCAACAAGGCGGCGGCTGAAATCATGGCGGCGAATGCGACGCATACGTCGGCCGGGGAAAGTGCCGGGAAAAGCAGTGCTCATGTCATTATTCTCCTGAATCAGGCCAGCCGGAAAACCCGGCGGGCATTTTCATCTGTTGTCTGTCCCAACCATGTGGCATCTTCTCCACGCCACTCCGCAATCTGGCGAATAATATGAGGCAGATAACAGGGTTCGTTACGGCGGGAGGCCGGTTTAGGGCGTAAATCCCGGGGTAACAGATAAGGTGCGTCGGTTTCCACCAACAGCCGATCGGCAGGAATATGCGGCAGTAAGGCGCGCAGCTCAAGCCCGCGACGCTCATCGCAAACCCAGCCGGTAATGCCGACCATCAGCCCCGCAGCCAGACACTCATCCAATTCATGACGATTGCCGGTAAAGCAGTGAACGACGGCGGCAGGTAACTGACTCAACCACGGCGTCAGCAGAGAGATAAAGCGGGAATGGGCATCACGACAGTGAAGGAAAACCGGCATGGACCGTTCAGCCGCTATCGCGAGCTGCGCACTGAACGCTCGTTCCTGCTCTTCTGGCGTCGAAAAATTACGGTTGAAATCCAACCCACATTCACCAATAGCAACCACGCAGGCGGAGCTTGCCATCTGATGAAGCTGCTCAGCGATGGCGTCATTCCATTGGCTGGCATCATGCGGATGAACGCCTGCCGTTGACCAACAGTAATCGGGGTAGGCTTGCGCCAGTAACATGGCCTGATGGCTTTCCTGCGCGTTTGTTCCGGTGATCAAGATGCCGCTGACACCCGCTTCCTTTGCCCGGATGACGACCTGCTCCCTGTCTTTTTCAAACTGAGAACTGGTTAGATTGACACCGATATCAAACATGACTCTCACCTGCCCGTGACCGTTCGCCGATTTTACGCTAGCGAATAAAAAAATAAGACCTCTCAAAGAGAGGTCATTTTACCGTCCTACCGCAGGAAACCGTTCGTTACTGCGATGGCTCTTCGGTTTCAGCGCGTCGGCCTTTGCCAACATAAAACCGCGAGAAGAAGACGCCGATTTCAAACAGCAGATACATGGGTATAGCCAGCAGCGTCTGCGAGAAAACATCCGGCGGCGTTAACAACATACCGACAACGAACGCGCCGACCAGAATATAAGGGCGCTTTTTTTTCAGATCTTCTGGCGTCACCACGCCACTCCAGCAGAGCAGCACAATGGCAACCGGCACCTCAAACGATATCCCGAACGCCATGAACAGCGCCATAACAAAATCGAGGTAATTATTGATGTCCGTCGCAATCAGCACGCCAATAGGCGCGGTTTTCGCAAAAAAGCCAAACGCCAGCGGGAACACCACGAAGTACGCGAACGCCATGCCCATATAAAACAGCAGACTGCTGGAGACCAGCAACGGCATCATTAAGCGACGCTCGTGTTTATACAGGGCTGGAGCCACAAATGCCCACACCTGATACAGCACCAGCGGCGCAGCGACAAACACTGAGACAATCATCGTCAGCTTTATCGGCGTAAAGAAAGGTGAGGCGACATCGGTCGCGATCATACTGGCACCCGCAGGCAATTGCTCAATGAGCGGGGCGGAAACCAGTTGATAGATGTCGTTGGCAAAGTACACCAGCGAAATAAATACCGCCAGCACACAGATAATGCTGTTCAGTAGCCGCTTACGTAGCTCAATCAGGTGGCTAATTAGCGGTTGAGTCTCTTCATCGGCCATAAACTAACGACTATCGCTCGGTTGGCGGGCAGAAACAGCAGAAGACTGGGACTGCTCAGGTTTGACATTATCGCTGCTGACAGCGTCATCACTCGCGGCGTTGTGACCATCATGGTGATGTTCAGCCACAGTAGCGCTTTCAGGTTTAGGCTGACTAACTGCCTGACGTACTGCGGTTTCCGCTTCAATCACCCCATCGTAGGCCGCTTCGGGATCGCTCAGCGGGGTGCTGTGCTGCGGTTCCGCCGTCGCGCGATGACCTTCTGACGTTTGGTGGTCATCTGGCTTTTGCGGCGACACTGTCTCGGTGTAGCCACGTTTCATCGCTTCTGCCGCTTCTTTGAGTTCATCCATTGAGGCTTTCAACTCAGGCGACAAATTCTGCAAACTGGCTTTTTCGACTTTCTTCAGGCTTTCCTGAAACTCCTGGAGTTTCAGCTCCTGCGACAGTTCATTCTGAACCGTAGACGCCAGCGAACGCAGCGTCCTGATCCAGCTTGCAACCGTTCTGACTGCCACAGGCAAGCGCTCCGGCCCAAGGACAATCAGGCCAAGAACCATCACCAACAGCAATTCACCAAAACCGATATCGAACACAGATTACACCTGCTCTTTATGCTGGCTCTTCGTGTCATTCTGTTTGGTTTCTGATGGATGATCAGTGATCGACTTAGTCGAAAAATCCGCATCTTGCTGAGTTTTATCTGCGTGATTAGATGCTTGATCATCCCCCATCGCTTTCTTAAAGCCTTTGATCGACGCCCCCAAATCTGAACCCAGTGTTTTTAATTTTCCGGTTCCGAACACCAGCACGACGAGAACGACAACAATCAGCAACTGCCAAATACTAATACCGCCCATAACATTTACCTCTTTTCAAAAAGGGGAACGACAGAATTCTCGTTATTATATCGGGTAATTCTGGCGTGCATCATGATCTGCTTCAACGAGTTCGACGCCAACCGATAATCCAGGCAACAATTCCTGCGGCCATCAACCCCGAGGGAACCATATCGGCTTCAACACGGCTGATCAGTAATAACGTACCACTGATTAGCAACGTTGCGCCAATACCCAAAAGATATCGTGACTGTCCTTGACGAGACTGCTGCGTCTTCAACTCGTAGGCCAACTGATCGACGCTTTGCTTTAACATCTTATGCTGACGTAACCCGTCATAAAATAATTCAGGGACTTCCGGCAATTTTTCAGCCCAGAACGGTGCCTTTTCTTTGAGCGCACGGAAAACCGCAGGCAAACCGACCTGTTGTTTCAGCCAGTTTTCCAGAAACGGCTTGGCGGTTTTCCACAGATCGAGCTGCGGATAAAGCTGCCGCCCCACACCTTCGACATACAGCAGCGTTTTTTGCAGCAACACTAGCTGAGGCTGTACTTCCATATTGAAGCGACGCGCCGTATTAAACAGATTCAGTAATACATGGCCGAACGAAATCTCTGCCAACGGCTTCTCAAAGATCGGCTCACAGACCGTACGAATAGCAAACTCAAAATCGGCAACATTGGTGTCTGGAGGCACCCAGCCCGAATCCACATGCAGTTCGGCAACTTTGCGATAATCGCGGTTGAAGAAGGCAATGAAATTCTCAGCCAGATAGCGCTTATCTTCTTTATTCAACGAACCAACGATGCCGCAATCAATACCAATGTATTGCGGGTCTTCCGGGTGCTCGTAGCTGATAAAGATATTGCCGGGGTGCATATCTGCGTGGAAGAAACTGTCGCGGAACACCTGCGTGAAGAAAACCTGAACGCCGCGTTCTGCCAGCAGCTTCATATCCGTGCCATTGGCTGTCAGCGCGTCGACATCAGAAACAGGAATACCGTAGATTCGCTCCATCACCAACATGCCTTCGCTGCAGTAATCCGAATAAACTTCCGGCACATACAGCATCGGGCTGTTCTCAAAATTACGCCGCAGTTGGATGGCGTTTGCCGCTTCTCGCAGCAAGTTCAGCTCATCAAGCAGCGTTTTTTCATATTCCAGCACCACTTCGCGCGGGCGCAGGCGACGACCATCCGGCAACAGGTGCGGCAACCACCCCGCCAGACGTTTCATCAGGCGCATATCCGCCTTGATGACGGGCAAAATATCCGGGCGAATAACCTTGATAACGATCTCTTTTCCCGTGCTTTTCAGACAGGCGGTATGCACCTGTGCAATCGAGGCAGAAGCCAGCGGTTTAATGTCAAAATCATCGAACCACTCTTCAAGGGGGATTCCGCCCATCGACAGCTCAATTTGCTCGCGCGCCAATTTGCCATCAAATGGCTCAACCTTATCCTGCAACATCGCCAGTTGATCGGCGATAGCCGGTGGGAACAGATCGCGGCGTGTGGACATCATTTGTCCGAACTTAATCCACACGGGCCCCAGTTCCTGAAGCGCCAAACGCAGACGTTCCCCTAAAGGCTTAGTGCAGTGACGATTGGGTAACCAGAACAGCAGACGACGGCCCGCACGTAGCGGCAGCGTCAAACGCATTTTAGGAATCAGTTCGTCCAGACCATAGCTCAACAGCACACGCACAATGCCGTAAAGGCGGCGTAATTCACTGGGCGTCATCGTAAGGCCTCCAGCTTCGCCAGCCGTTCGGACAACGTATCGGCGGATTTATCCAGCGCAACAATTTCCTCATGGAACCAGGCGTTTTCCAGTTTTCCCGGAGCCAGTCGCCACTCTTCCGTTAGCGTCTCGGACAAGAAATGTTGCTGCTGATGGAATGAGCGTCTCAGGAAACTCAGGGTTTTCTGTGCCGTTTGGGTAAGCCCCTGAGCAACAATATCGCCCAGATAGGGGGACAACCACTCCGCCGGATCGAACTCCGCCAGATCAACCAGCACGATGAACTGTTGAACAACTTGAATATCGCCTTCTATCACCAGCTCGCCGCTGCGCATCAGCGACGATAGCTGTTGACGATCGCGTAATTTCATCAGAACCGGAACGCGTGTTTTCAGGCAGCAATCCGCTGGCTCGCTCCATTGGTTGATCACGTCCAGCCGCTGTTCGTTAAACACCAGCACCAAGGGCATATCCAGCTCAGCCAGCTCGATCTGAAGTGTTTTACCCTGTAAGCGCTGGCGGGCAGACTTCATGCTGCGATCGCAAGAAACCGTATCGTGAAAAAGCAGCTGATTCAGCGCGGTTTCCAGCGTAGCAGTCAGAAAAGACGTTATCAGCATTGGCGTTTCCAATCAGAATTTAAACCCACGATGCAGTGCAACGATTCCACCGGTGAGGTTGAAATAGTTAACACTGTCAAAACCGGCATCGATCATCATCCCTTTCAGCGTTTCCTGATCGGGGTGCATGCGGATAGATTCCGCCAGATAGCGGTAGCTCCCAGCATCACTCGCCACGGCTTCGCCAATCCTCGGCAGGATATGAAATGAATATGCATCGTAAACGGTGCTCAGCTGTTTAATGATCGGTTTGGAAAACTCCAGCACCAGCAAGCGACCACCCGGCTTCAGCACGCGGTACATGGAGCGCAGCGCTTTGTTTTTGTCCGTCACGTTGCGCAGACCAAAGGAGATAGTAATGCAGTCGAAGAAGTCATCAGGGAACGGCAGCGCTTCAGCATTAGCCTGCACGTAGTTGATGTTGTCGATAATGCCTTTGTTACGCAGTTTTTCGCGGCCCACTTTCAGCATTGATGCGTTGATGTCCGCCAGAATGACCTCACCACCTTCGCCAACCATGCGGGAGAATTTGGCGGTTAAATCCCCTGTGCCTCCGGCAAGATCCAGAACTCGCTGGTTACGTCTTACTCCACTACATTCGATAGTGAAACGCTTCCAGACACGGTGGATACCAAAGGACATCAGGTCATTCATCAAGTCATACTTTGCTGCTACAGAATGAAAAACCTCAGCCACCATGACTTCTTTTTCATCCCTGGCGACAGTCCGAAAACCAAAGTCGGCCGTTTTCTCCTGCTCACTTGCCATCTTATCCGCCTACTATTTCAGTCAAATTTCGGGTCTACCCATTAATGGTGAGAGTGTACCAGACCCGTATAAAAACCCCACTGCACTAATTTCGCATAGCATGGTGCCAAGCCCACGAAATTCATACCTATTTAGTACGAATCAGTACGGGTCGCTAAGGGGGATTCCCCTTCTTCGCCCTCCGTTTTCACGGTTGGTGAAACAGCGTCGGGCGCTACGGAATCCGGTAATTCATCGCGTTCAGCGTGCTCATGGGCCGTTGCTTTTTCTGCTAATGACGGGCTGATTGTGCGTTTAATTTCTACACCCAGCGCACGGAACCCCTCAGCCTGGCCAATAAGGTTACCACGCCCAGAGGAAAGTTTATTCATCGCCTGACGATAAGTGCCCTGCGCTTTATCCAAACCTTGCCCCAGCGCTTCCATATCATCGACAAACAACCGCAGTTTATCGTACAGCCGCGACGCTTTTTCAGCGATCTGCTGTGCATTACGGCTCTGTTGTTCATAGCGCCATAAATTAGTGATAGTGCGTAATGCCACCAGCAGCGTGGTCGGGCTGACCAGCATAATATTGTGCTTTAGCGCTTCGTTGATCAATTCGGGCTGGCGATCGATAGCGACCAGAAAAGCTGGTTCGACCGGAATAAACATCAGCACGTAGTCTAGCGAACGCAGCCCCGGAAGCTGCTGGTAATCTTTACTGCTCAACTGCCGAATATGACTGCGAACCGAGAGCAAATGTTCGTTCAACGCCACACTGCGCTCTGCGTCATCATCACTATTGAAATAACGCTCGTAGGCCACCAGCGACATCTTGGCATCGATCACGACATCTTTGCCCTGCGGTAAGCGCACGATGACATCCGGTTGCAGGCGGCTATTTGCCCCTGTCTGCACACTGACCTGTGTTTGGTACTCATAGCCTTCACGCAGGCCGGAAGCTTCCAGCACGCGGCTTAGCACCACTTCGCCCCAGTTCCCCTGCGTTTTATTATCGCCCTTCAGCGCTTTCGTCAGGTTGATGGCTTCGTGTGCCATCTGCGCGTTCAGCTGTTGCAGATTGCGGATTTCATGCGCCAGCGTGTGACGCTCGCGCGCTTCTGCCCCAAAGCTGTCCTGAACCTGACGGCGAAAGCCATCAAGCTGCTCACGTAGCGGCATCAGCAGCTTATCCAGACTCTGTTTATTTTGTTCATCCACTTTGCGGCCGCTGTGTTCAAAAATCCGGTTCGCCAGATTCTCAAACTGCGTCGTCAACCGCTGTTCGCTGTTTGCCAGCAGCCGCTGCTTTTCTTCCGCCGCCATACGGGTTTCTTCCAGCCGAATGGTGACTTCCCGCAGCTCCGCTTCCTGTGCGCTATTGATTTCACGCAGCGTCCGCAGTTCCTGATTGAGCTGCACGCACTCCTCGCGGAGTTCACCGAGCTGTTGCAGCTTTTCATGGCTGGCAGAGAGTTGAGCGTGAACCGTGCGCAGCTCCAGCTCGTTTTGCCGTAGCCGCTGTTCGTGCAGCTGCTTTGTCTGCTGCTGTTCGCTGAGCGACTGCTGAGTCTGCTGTAACGTCTGTGCCAGCAACCGCTGTTCGGTGTCATGCTGCGACAGCTTCTGCTGATGAATCAGGCTGGCAATCAACCACCCGATCAGTAGCCCTACCGCGCCGCCGCCCAGACCATAAAATATGCTGATATCCACTTTGCCTCCGCAGGCCTTTCACGCTGTCGGTCAAGGTAAAATGATACTGTATGGATGTCCAGAAACAATTCCGGCGGGGAAGACGCTGAGCAGAAAAATGCGAGCCGCATTCCATATGAAAATGGATAGATGATAATTTGCAGAAGAATCAGATCGGTAACGGTGGAATTCCCCCAACGCGAAACACCACGCTGGGGGAACAGAGCAGAGGTGGCGAGTTAAGCTAAGCGTTGCTTCGCATCACTAATCGCTTTAGCGACCTGCTGCGGCGACACGCCACCTTGTGCAGCACGCTTATCCAGGCAGGATTGCAACGCCAGAATCGGGTACACATCCTCGCCAATCACAGCGCTGAATTTTTGCAGATCGGCCAGCGGCAACGCTTCCAATGCTTTGCCCTGACGAATAGCTTCAACCACCGCTTCACCCACGATATGGTGCGCTTCACGGAACGGAACGCCTTTCGCGACCAGGTAATCCGCCAGCTCTGTCGAGTTCGCGTAGCCTTGCTCGGCTGCTTCTTTACAGCGCGGACGCTTCACCTGAATGCCTTCCAGCACCAGACCCGCCATCATCAGGCAATCGTGCCAGGTATCCAGCGCGTCAAACAGCCCTTCTTTGTCTTCCTGCATGTCTTTGTTATACGCCAACGGCAGGCCTTTAAGCGTCATCATCATGCCAGTCAACGCGCCCTGTACGCGACCGCATTTACCGCGAATCAGCTCCAGCGCATCCGGGTTTTTCTTCTGTGGCATCAGGGAAGAACCGGATGTCACACGGTCAGACAGCTCAACAAACGCCGCTTCACCGCTGTTGAAGAAGATCAGATCTTCGGCAAAACGCGACAGGTGGATCATGCCGATCGAAGCATCAGACAGCAGTTCCAGCACATGATCGCGATCGGAAACCGTGTCCAGACTGTTACGCGTGGCTGAGGCAAATCCCAGCCAGCCCGCCAGTTGCTCACGGTCAATCGGATAAGCCGTTCCCGCCAGCGCGCCACAGCCCAGCGGACTGACATCCAGACGCTTCAGCGTATCTTCCAGACGGCTTTCATCACGCGCCAGCATTTCATGGTAGGCCAGACACCAGTGTGCAAACGTCACCGGCTGTGCGCGCTGCAAGTGGGTGTAACCCGGCATCACCGCATCCTGATTCGCTTCCGCCGTCGTGACCAGCGCCTGACGCAGCTGGCGTACCGACAGCAGCAGCTCTGCAATTTGCGCTTTGCACCACAATTTCAGGTCGGTCGCGACCTGATCGTTACGGCTACGACCGGTATGCAGTTTTTTACCTAAATCGCCGACTTTCTCAATCAGGCGCTGTTCAACCCAGCTGTGAATGTCTTCTGCATCGCTTTGCAGGATCATCTCAGGGTCAGCCTGTACCTCAACCAGCAACGCATTCAGCGCCTGTTCCAGTTGCTGCTGCTCCTGCTCGCTGAGCACATTGACCGTCACCAGCGCTTTCGACCAGCCGATCGAGCCAACGATGTCCTGTTCCGCCAGACGGTAATCAAACCGCAGTGAGTCATTAAATTGTTTAAAACGCTGATCTGCTGCCTGACTAAACCGACCGCCCCACAAAGCCATAACGATTACTCCCAGAATTTAATTCATGTTGGTATCGCATCATGCCATACCCAGAAACGACTTACGCCAGAATACGTGTACCAATCGCCACGCCGTTGAACAGCGCAGGTAGCTGCTCGGCATGACGCCAGCTGGCGATATCAACCGGACGCCCCAGCGCACGCGCGGCATCCAGCGCGGCGTTAACCTTAACAATCATGCCGTCGGTAATAATGCCCTGAGCAATCAGCTGCTCGGCTTTCTCTGCCGTCATTTCGGCAATACGCTGGCCTTTACCGTCCAGAATGCCGCTCACGTCAGACAGCAGGATTAAATCCGCGCCCAGCGTTTGCGCCAGTGCCGTCGCCGCCTGGTCGGCGTTGACGTTCATCAGGTCGCCCTGTGCCGTAATACCGATGGAGCTAACGACAGGCAGGTAACCCGCAGACAACAGCGTGTTCAGCAGCGCAGGCGAGCCCGCTTCCGCTTTACCCACAAAGCCCAAAGACTCATCGAGCTGCGTGACCGTCGTGCTGCCGCCATCGCCCAGGCACAGGCCAACTGCGTTGATATCATGCTTCTTCGCCCATGACAGCAGCGTCTTGTTGGCGGATCCCGCCAGCGCACCGGTGATAATGTCGATCTGATCGGCAGGCGTGACGCGCAGGCCGTTTTTCTTCACGACTGGCAGCGCCAGCTTTTTCATCAGGTCATCCACCAGACAGCCGCCGCCGTGCACAATCACCAGCGGACGCTGATGTTCCTGACGGTAAGCCACCAGTGCGGTGAACAGACGCTCCAGCGCTTCTTCGCTATCCAGTAAAACGCCACCTAATTTGATAATTAACGGATTCATTATGCTTCACGCCTCGAAATGTCGGGACCAGTAGTCATTAAATTAACGATTGGGTTTCAGGGAAACCAAAACGAATGTTCATGCATTGCACAGCCTGTGCCGCCGCGCCTTTCAGCAGGTTATCTTCGGTTGCCACCACGATGAGGTGTTCACCGTCAACGGAGAAACCGATATCGCAGAACGGCAGGCCGACAACGGATTTCAGCGCCGGAACGCCCTTGTCATACAGGCGAACCAACGGCTTATCGTGATAGGCGTTGTGATAGGCTTCGGCAACATCCTGCTGGGTGACGCTCGGTTGCAGGCGGCAGGTGATGGTTTCCAGAATACCGCGAGCGAAGTTGCCCAAATGCGGCGTGAAGATCACTGGCGTGCCGAGGTGCGTTGAAATTTCAGGTTCATGGCGATGGTTGAAAATACCGTACGGTTGAAAGCTGACTTCGCAGAAGCTGTTGGTCATAGACGCTTTACGCCCTGCCCCGCTCACGCCGCTCACGGCATTAATCACCGGCCATTGCGCCGGGTTCAGCAATTGCGCGTCCAGCAGCGGCTTCAGCGCCAGCTGTGCGGCCGTGGGATAACAGCCCGGCACCGCAATCAGCTGCGCGTGTTTTACGCTTTCAGCACGCCATTCGGCCAGCCCGTAAACCGCTTTTGCCAGCCAGTCAGGGTGCTGATGCTCAAAACCGTAGTAGCGACGATAAAAATCGGCATCCTGTACGCGGAACGCGCCGGATAAATCAAAAACGGTGCAACCTGCCGCCAGAAAAACCGGGGCCAGATCGTGGCTGACTTTATGGTCGGTCGCCAAAAAAACGACATCCACACCTTTCGCCGCTTCTTCCGCATCGGTCAGCGGTTTTACCGGTACATCAATGATGCCTTTGAGCTGCGGATGTAAATCAGAAATCAATTTTCCTGCATCGACACTTTGCGCAGAAACCATCAAAGCGGTTATGTTCATCTGTGGGTGACGGTTCAGGTAGAGCGCAAGCTCAGCGCCGGTATAACCACTTGCACCAACAATCAGCGTATTCAGCATGGGATCCGTATACCTTCTTACTTATCTATGAAACAGGTAACAGGGCTCACCAGCGTCGGTACGCTGTTCACCCGCGAAACTCAGTGAAAGTGACGAATCGCCATCGCCGTACCTTTGGGTTTCCTTTCGCTGAGCATTATTGTATTTTTATTCAAAATAAATGCATGAATATTGATACTATCCTAACCAGAGGCTGTCAACAGTGAAGATGAATTTACCCCCTTTTATTGAGCTATATCGGGCATTGATCGCCACACCGTCCATCAGTGCCACCGACAGCGCGCTCGATCAAAGTAATCATACCTTAATCAACCTGCTGGCAGGCTGGTTCGGCGATCTCGGCTTCCATGTGGAAGTCCAACCGGTTCCCGGCACCCTCAATAAATTTAATATGCTGGCGCGGATTGGTGAAGGAAAAGGTGGCTTATTGTTGGCAGGCCACACCGACACCGTCCCATTCGATGATGGTCGCTGGACGCGCGACCCGTTCACGCTGACCGAACATGACAACAAGCTGTACGGCTTGGGTACAGCGGATATGAAAGGCTTCTTTGCCTTTATTCTGGATGCGTTACGCGACATAGATCCGGCTAAGCTGACGAAACCGCTCTATGTGCTGGCAACGGCAGATGAAGAGACGACAATGGCCGGTGCCAAGTATTTCTCCGAATCCACGCAGATTCGCCCGGACTGCGCCATCATCGGCGAACCGACGTCGCTGCAACCAGTGCGCGCTCACAAGGGCCATATGTCCAACGCGATCCGCATTCAGGGGCAGTCCGGTCACTCCAGCGATCCTTCGCGCGGCGTGAACGCGATTGAACTGATGCACGAAGCTATTTCTCATCTGCTGGTATTGCGTAACACACTACAAGAGCGCTATCACAACCCGATTTTCCACATTCCTCACCCGACCATGAACCTCGGCCACATTCACGGCGGCGATGCCGCTAACCGCATCTGCGGCTGCTGTGAACTGCATATGGATATCCGCCCGCTGCCGGGCATTACGCTTAACGATTTGGACGGACTGCTGTCAGAAGCGCTTGAGCCCGTCAGCCAGCGCTGGCCGGGCCGGTTGACCATCAGCGAGCTGCACCCTCCGATTCCTGGCTATGAGTGCCCACCCGATCACCGTCTGGTGTCAGTCGTAGAGAAGCTGCTGGGGACGAAAACGGAAATCGTGAACTACTGCACCGAAGCCCCGTTTATTCAGACACTGTGCCCGACGCTGGTTCTGGGACCGGGATCGATCGAGCAGGCGCACCAGCCGGATGAATATATTGATACCAAGTTTATCAAACCAACGCGTGATCTGATCTCGCAGGTGATTCATCACTTCTGTCACCACTGATCCGATGCAAGCGGCCTTGTCAGCTACGCTGGCAGGGCTACTTTGAGACAGCTCATGAAAAAGAAAGACTTCATCACGCAGGATTTACTGAGCAAAATCTATCAGCACACCGATCCGCTACCGGAAAAGCTGCCGCCGGAACGCCAACTGGCGGAAGAATACGGCGTGTCGCGTTTTACCATCCGTCAGGCACTGGAAAAGCTCGCCAGTATCGGCGCGATCCATATGGTGCAAGGCTCGGGTAACTTCATTAATCAGGGCGTACGCAGCAATCCGCTGGTGTATAACTCGATTACCGAAAAGAAATTTAATCAGATTTCATTCCGTCTGCTTAGCCTGCATAAGCGGCTGCCGACGCGGGAAGAGCAGCAGGTTTTTGCTATCAGCGAAAATACGTTCATCTGGGAATTCAGCCGGTTACGCTACGTCGATAACCGTAAGGTGCAGATCGAGATATCGAAGATGCCCGCCGCGGATTTCCCAGACATGAGCCAGAAGATTATTGAAAGCTCGATTCAGCAGTATGTGCTCAGCAAGGGCTACGCGATTTCACACTACCTGACGCATTATCAGGCGGTTAATGTCACCAAAGCACAGGCTGAGCTGCTGGGCTGCAAGAAAGGCACGGCGGCGATGCATATTCTTAATCGCGGTATTTTACAGGGCGGTCGCGTGTACGAATCGAGCGATATCATCGACATTAACTACGCCTGTACCTACGTTATCCCCTTCAACCGCGATAACCTGACCTTCCGCCAGTCGCCGTAGACTCAAGGCGTATGCATCGTGCCATCTGGCAGGCGGCTTTGCGTCCACTCGTGCGGACGATAGACGACGGGGAACTGCCGCGCCGCGTCCAGATCGATCCCAACGCCGATACCGGGGCGTTCAATCGGATACAGGTAGCCATTTTCCGGTTCCACCGCCTGCGGGAAGACCTTGCGGGTATTTTCCGGGTAAGCGACAAATTCCTGAATAGCGGCGTTGTGCAAATGGATATTCAGATGAATGTTGACCGCCGCGCCGATAGGCGTCATATCCGGCGGGCAGTGCCACGCCAGACGAACGCCAAAGTTCTGACAGAATGCGCCCAACTTCAGCGCTGGAGTGATCCCGCCAATCTGTGAGACATGGCAGCGAATGAAATCAACCTGACGGTTAATCACCAGATTCTGCCACTCGGCGGGGTTATTAAATAGCTCCCCAGTCGCCAGCGGTACCGCGCTCTGGCTGCGGATCTGCGCCAGCCACTCATTTTGCGCAGGCGGCAAAATGTCTTCGATAAAATAGGGGCGATAGGCTTCTACCGCTTTGGCGAACTGCACGGCCTGATTCGGGAACAAACGCTCATGAACATCATGCAGGATGTGGAAACGATCGCCGTATTTCTCACGCAGCGCACGGAACATGGCGAGCGTGTTGGCCATGTACTGATCCTGATCGTAATAGGCTCCCTCCGTCGGTTGCCGCGTGCTGTGCAGCGCATCGGGATTACCGCCATAGAATCCTAGCTGACAGCGAATATGGCGATAGCCCTGCGCATACAGCCGATCCACTTCCTGATAAAGCCCATCCAGCGTATCGCTGGCTGCATGGCTGTAAGCGGCAATGGCATCGCGGGATTTCCCACCAAACAGGTGATAGAGCGGCATATCCGCCAGCTTGCCCTTGATATCCCACAGCGCCATATCGACGCCCGCCACCGCATTGTTGATAACCGGCCCGTTACGCCAATAGGCGTTGACCATCATCATGTGCCACAGGTCTTCAATGTGGTTAGCATCTCGTCCTAGCAGCAGCGGTTTGAGATACTCGTCCACCATCGCTTTGACGGCCAGCGGGCGCTGCTGGAAGGTCGCACAGCCATAACCCGTCACGCCTTTATCCGTGTGAACCACCACCGTCACTAAATTATGACGGTCGGGACGGGTAACAAGACATTCAATGTCAGTAATGATTGTCGGCAACACAAAAATATCCTCCAGTGCATTTACCGGAATAGCGCTGCCCGGCAAAAACACAGTCTAAAATTAGTTTCTTTTTTTGTTTTCTACTTATTTTTTCTTTTATTGTAAACCTCTTCTTTAAAAGATTTATTTTGGTTTGAAAAATCCATCTAATTGATTAAAAAACCAGACCAATTATCGAATAATGGCAACAAACACCCCCTTACAAACTAACCATGTGACGAACTTCATGTTTTATTGGTTTGTTTTTTCTTCTTTAAGTTTTTGGTCACGTATTCAATATGTAGATCAGGTCATTGCAGATAATGTTCACGTTCGATGAATGTGCCGATTATCTTGTCATGCATTTCCACTGATTTTGAGTACCCGATAGTTTTACGATTCAGT
>NZ_JAUMIO010000042.1:0-26779 GCF_032905925.1 Pectobacterium sp. HCp5_1 | reverse complement strand
GAAGGTGGAAAAACCAATAACATTTAAATCCTCAGACACATTGACGTTCTTGGCAAAACGCCCATAGGTGCCATTAAATGAGGTCGCATTCACGTCACCCGATGCGGTAATGTCTTTGGCGTTGTTGATACTCTGGCCGCCCATATTCAGATCACCCGTCATAGGGAGTGTCCCATCACGGCGCAGGTAAACCGAATACATAGAACTGTCATATCCAACGCGGTAGGCCAGCAATCCTGCAGCATTTATCCCACTGTAGCTATTTTGGTTCTCAGCCCATTGACCAGCGGTTCCCGATGCCACCGTTGCGGATTGCGTCATACCACTATCAATGCCAGCCGCTTGCATAGCACGGCCTAATAAGTCATAGCGAACACGGTTCCCTTCTGACCACGGCAACGTGGTGATAACCAGTCCGTTAATAACGTAATTAGGTGAACCCCCATCGCGCTTTAACATGATTTTATAAGATGATTTCTGCGCATTGATTCCGGTATAGCTAACAGGCAACAGCCCTTCATTTACCAGCGTCTGATAAGTGATTTCACAACCATTAGCCGTACAGGTTCTTGGTCCCGGATCGCTGCTCTGGCTGCTGCTTGAAGTTAATGTTGAAAGCTTGTCATAACGGATACTGATATAACGATTAACCGCCTCACCCATCTGTTTCATTTGAGCACCAACGGTATTCGCCACTACTTTCTCTTGATCGCTTTTCATGTCCTGAAACTTTATGAATGCCATTGCTGTGCCGATACCTAACACCAATGTTATTTCCAGTAAAGAAAACCCTTTTTGATTTGTTATTTTCATTTTCACCGTCCTTTTTTATTTACATACATGTTAATTAGCAAAAATAAAAAAGCGGTCAAGATATCACGTAATTTTACTTATTGAGTAAATTCAACTCATCATCACAGTGATAGAAAGTAAAATAATGAATAATCACATCAATAACCGAATGTAATAACATTGCTTTCATTAGAACAATATTTAGTGACTTCATCGATATTTTTAACCCCCTGTTTCACAGTACCACTGGTTCCGACTTCATTACCTTCTTCATCATAACCTTCATTATCGCCAACAGATATACTTGAAAACATGGATGCCGTTGCTAACACTATCTTGGCACACTCAACAGAAGGAACATTACCGTATGTAATAGAAAAATTACTCATCCCATAACTAAAATTTACGGGTCCTTTCCATATATTAACCACCTGATAAGAACCTTCGACTCTCATTTGACTTGGTATGATTTTCGCGTCAATTAATGTTCTTGCATTGATGCCTGTATAATTAGGACTGGAGCCATAAATAGCATTTATCCCAGACACGATAGCTGTGATATTTTTTAATTCAATCTCTGCACGCTGTGCTGCCTGAACTTTGGGATAAATCATAAATGCACTGACAACCAACCCAGCAATAGCACCTAAAACTAACATTAGTTCAAGCAGAGAGAAGCCTTTTCTATATTTTCTGTTTTTTAATAACACCATGTTTAACTCCTTTTCATCCGAACGATGAAAAACAGATAAACAATTACATTGAATCAAACAATAGACGCCTGTATATAATTAACGGGTTAACTGACGAACGGCTGATGCGAGAGAAAGAGGTTCTATATTCAGATCTTTCACACACTCTATTCTTCCATCACGATATACTTTTACCAGCTTCCCCTCTGAAATACAGTGGATAGGTATTCCAGCCCTGAATGCCTCGTTGATCGCTTTCTGTGAGGCGTTTTTGGCAATTCGACTTAACACTGCCGTATCCTCAAGCGGATTTTTCTTTGATTTCTTCTTTTTCATGATTCATAACCATTTTCATTGAAATTTTATTGATTGCTAAAAAATACAAAACACTGTCCATATTTTTATTTCACATCGCCTGCCTGTATTTTTATAAAGAACGTACTGATAGCAGTAAGAATAATGCCAGAATCCTTTACTGTTGAATGCCTAAGCCCATCGATAAAAGACTCACTGATAAGATGACAAACCGAGTCATTAAAATGATACTCACCATTTTTATTTATTATATCGTTAATTTCACTTTAAGAATAAAAATCCAACACAGCATTTGGCTTAAACTCTCATATCTTATTTAATAAGGTATGAATAAACCGACTGATGACCCAACCATCTTAATTTTCTATTCGTGTAAAGAATGACTTTTTAAACGAAATGATATGTAAATTATTCGATCTGTTTTTTCTTATTGAATAATACATATCTACTCCTTTTTATAAATCATCGCACCTCATTTAAAATAGTTATACTCTTATCGGAGATCACGGTGGTAGAAACCCCAACCATCCGCCAGAGTGTCTATGATATTGCCTGTTTCGGATTTGTATTTATAATACAATTAATAGCTTATTAATTTCAAATTTAATCCATGTTGAAATTTATTATTGATAATTACTTCAATAAATTTTTAATATAATAAAGAATGTGTTCAACACATTGACACACGAAAAATTTATTATATGGATTATATTTCAACTCATCTTTTATTAAGAATATACATCTCACTCTGATTTGATGATATAAATGAATGATATGTTTTTAGGTCGGGTTTCGTCAGCAGACCTTGTAGTATAACTACTATCAAATTGAACCTGTTTTCCCCAATCATCATTACCACCATTTTTATAATTTGTATTCCAGTTTCCAGTTGTTTTAAATGAACCATTAAAGTATCCACGATAACGGTTAGCAACAGGAAAAGAGCCTGTTATTTTCTGTAGAGCATCATCTTGATAACTACCTAAATCTCTACCAACATCTAATCCACGGCCTTGATCGTCTCCTCTAATAAATAAACCTCTCAGGTCAGGTAACTTACCGGAAGGATAAACTAACGCTAATTTAGGATAGGTATTTTTATTAAAGGATTGTCCATTAGCGACTAACCAACCCGATGGTATTGTTGTTGAAGGCCACGGTTGAGGAATACCAATAGGAATACCATCACTGGCAGGAGAAGCCCACTTGCCGTTAACACAAGAAAGTATGTTGCCATTTAAATCGCTACTAATCAGACCGATTTCATTGCACACCTGACCTGAGACATTAACGCTAACTGATTTTAGATAGTTTCCTGAGACAATTTTATTGGATGAAATATTGCCAGAGGCTGTAATATTACCGCTACTATTACTATCACCGGTTACAAAAAAATCCCCTTTATTATCCTGACGCCCCCACACTTGAAGACGCTGCTCATTTGATAAGCCTCCAGATCTCCATAATGTTAAAGGCTTTGCTGAACCTAATCTGAACTCATAGTCATTAGCATCCCCACCACCAATATAGAATATCTCGCCACCACCATTATGGCCTATCAACTGCTTTCCTGATATTATATTCCCACCGGATGATATATCACCACCAAAATCGCCTGAAGCAGTTGCTGTGATGTTTTTAGCATTACCTATGTTTTTACCTCCCATATTTAAGTCTCCTGTCATAGGTAATGTTCCATCACGGCGGAGATAAACAGTATACATCGTACTATCAAAACCAGTGCGGTAAGCTAATAGACCCTCAGCCGTAATATTACGGAAGTCAGAGGCTTTTTCAGACCATTGAGCCTCATAGCCAGAAGCAACAGTTGCACTCTTAGTCATACCGCTATCGATGCCAGCAGATAACATCGCCTTTCCTAATAGGTCATAACGCATTTTTGATCCCTCAGACCAAGGAAGCGTTGTAGTAATTAATCCATTAATGACATAGTTAGGACTGATACCATCACGTTTTAATATTATCTTATAGGCAGACTTCTGTGCATTCAGCCCCGTAAAACTGGAAGGTAATAATCCTTCATTAATTAATGTCATGTATGTGATTTCACATACACTACCACTACACATCCTTGGACCCGGATCTGATCCATTCTCGGCAGCATTCGATAACGTTGAAAGCTTATCGTAACGAATATTGATATACCCATTCACGGCTTCACCCATCTGCTTCATTTGCTGACCAACAGCAGAAGCCAGAACATTCTCTTGTTCTGTTTTCATATCCTGAAATTTAATAAAACCTACCGTAGCACCTACGCCAACAACTAATACAAGTTCTAATAGTGAGAACCCTTTTTGAAATTGTTTATTCATTTCCATTGTCCTTTTTTATTTTTCACCTACTATTCAATTAGCAAGTTAAAGAAATAAATCAATACAACCGTGAATCAATTTCTTACAAATTAACATCTCTTTATTATGAATAATAAAAGATATTAGAATGCAGTACCTTAATTGAAGAACTACAGACGAACAAAAAGAGAGTAACACTGTGCGAACCCCATAAAATATTTATATTAAAATAGCTTGATATGATTAATTATCGCAATTACTCAGGTAATATTTTATAATATTATTTTTTCAGATGGTAAAATTTTAGTGCTCATAAATATTTTTTAATCTGTACTTACTTATCTGTAATGATATACAATACTGCATTTATATAGTAAGTCCTAATAACATCCATCCAAGATTCTTTATCACCATCAGGATAATAAGTTATGAGTGAAGCTCTCAAAGTATTAAATAACATTCGTACCCTACGTGCTCAGGCGCGTGAAACCGATCTGGCAACATTGGAAGAAATGCTGGAAAAACTCACTGTGATTGTAGAAGATCGCCGTGAAGAAGAAGCCAGCGCACAGCAACAAAACGCAGAGCGTCAGGCCAAAATTGAAGCCCTTCGTGCCAAACTGTTGGAAGATGGTATCGATCCGGCTGAACTGCTTGGTTCTGTTTCTGCCACCAAGTCAACAAAATCTAAACGTGCTCCTCGTCCAGCCAAATATAAATATGTCGATGAAAACGGCAGTGAAAAATTATGGACAGGTCAGGGTCGTACACCAAAAGCTATCGCCGCTGCGCTTGAAAATGGTAAGACTTTGGAAGATTTTGAGATCTGATAGATTTCTTTAAACAAAACCGTTAGTATAATTCAAAGCTAACGGTTTTCAATTTCTTATTTGTTTTTATTTTCAGCCATATCTCGACTAAGATTTTTTTTCAGCTCATACATCTTTTCCTTTCTCTTACTACGAGTATAAGCGGAATATAATAACTTTACTTCAATATGTGATAGTATTTTATCTGAAGAACTTTCATAAACTGTTAAATCACGTTTTCTTCCCTCATTAAAGAAAATCTTATCCTCTTCAGTGCTATTAAATGATAAATCATGATCAAAATTTAAAATATTACATATTTCTGAACACAACCATAATTCACATGCTGCATAACCAAATCGTTTTAAATACCATTTATTGTTATCTCTTAGGAAATCACAAACCATTTTAAAATAAACATCTTCAGCCAAATTATCATCTGACATATTGATTCCTTTTATTTTTCAAATAGAGTAATCAGATTTTACTCTCAATAAAGAGAAAATCAACTATCGCGCCCTCTGGGGCTTGCTCAACAGTTCACCGGCCTAAAAACAAGTTTTAGGTCGGCTCACCGTTCGGACGTGAAAAAAGGAAAATTTACTGTTTGGATTTATTTAAAACACTTTCGATATAAGTTTGGCCTTGTATTCTGTAAGCGTCAATATCACTTTCATGAAGATTCGGGATATCAAGCAGAATCCCAAAGACCAATTCCTTATCTACATAACCAATATCACATCCTAAGACTTTGGCAACCTCTGCACCGAAAATAATTTTCTGCCGTGTATTTTCTTTTTTCGTTTGCTGTTTCTTTTTAGCTTCTAAGAAGTATAGACGTTCTTGTGCTGAAGCAATTTGTTGTTTGATTGTTTTTGTTGTCATATGTCATTCCCCCAATATTTTCTATTTTTATCATAAGGAATATTCGCATAGTCATCATTATTCAGTTTTTTCTTGATTGATTTTATCTTCAATTTAAATTGCTGTTTAACCTGATGCTCTCTGAATTTCTCCCTTATCTGATTCACTCGTTTTTCTGCTTCTAAATAGGCTTGTTCTGTATCGGTATAAACACCTTCATCAAGCAGTTTTTTCGCTTCCCAATCAATGGCTTCATCGTTATTTTTATACATTACACCTCCTTGTATTTGTTGTATATTCTCCTTTACCATATTTTGAATAATTATCAATACAACATTGTGAATTTATTTAATAAAACAGGAAATCATAAGATTGATATAAGCTCATTTAACTCACCGAGCGAGATGTTATTATTCTTTCTCACGATTAACTCAGGTTAACTTGACTATAAAACTCAAGTGTTAGTTTAAATAGTTTAATGTATAATATAAAAAATCAAGCCTACATGGACCACCATAAATGAAGAACCTCTTCAAAAATAAAAAATCATTCTCATTATACATGATAGTTAATATAATTATTTCTTTCTTTATTATTTGTGTTTTTTCAATTCTCATGAGAGATGCCCAAGTACCCTCTGAATTCAAAAACAAAAAAGACAGATCGTCTTTTTTTGAAAACAAATACCTTACCCATCGAATGATATATTCAGATTTAAAAAATGGAATAGTCGATGAGAAATTAGCTACTCTTGCTTACGGTGCAGTTAATAACTTTTTTAATGATGTTATTTCAATCTGTGATCCAAGTAAAAATATAGAAAACAACCTCACGTGTGCCAATAAAATATTAGGCCAACATTTTTACTATAAAGCAGCTAATACTGCGGCTAAAGCATACGCAAATCATTATTCTGATTGTGATCTGAATGCTTACCTTCTTCTCGATGCGTTAAAACTTCTTCATAAGAAAATAGACATTGTTTTCGCACCACGACATGCATTTTTATCATTCGTCAGAGGAGAGGATGGTGGGAGATTCTATTGGGAAACAACAAAGAATTCAAATAGCGGAGAGTTGGCAGATTTAGCACAGCCATTATATGTAAAAACCATCCATCGATTCTATTACACACCTTATAATGAAAATTACATGGCTGATTTCTATCCTGTTTTATCATTATCCGATATAAAAGAAGATAAATGGAATGATGCATTTAACTCTATTAGTAATATTATGTATGACAATCCTTTTTATCTTGATCATTTTTATCTCCAAAAACTGAAGAAAAATGATATAGATGACGCTGATATTCAATCGTTATATAATATTATTCAAACAGACATATCAGCAATAGAAAAAAGAATCATCTTAGCTTCTATAGCATTAAAACGTAATAATAACACGTTGGCTGGTGATGTTATCAATCAAATAGATATTAACTTGTGCAACACTTCCTGTGTTGAAGTAAAATCCAAGATATCAAAACTCTACCTATTAGATTATCACATCATGAAAATATTTAATAAGTTTGATATAAAAACCAATGAGCATAGCATTCAAGATTTACTTTTCTATTTAGCAGTCCAATGGATTGCTTCGTTATTATGGCGTTTTAAAAATAAAATATACTTATTTACAAGACAATATTAATTAAAGCTGATGGATATCTCAAAGGCAATCCACCATGTAATACATAAATAAATAATTGAAATTGGATGGTTTATTTTTAAATTAACCATCCAGTGTTTTTCTACAAAAACTAAGAGCAGTGACATAATAAACATCAAAAATCCCGATGTCGCAGGTAATGCGGCTTTAGCGTATACATGGTGTGCTGTAGCTGCTGACACCCAATATGTATTTTCATGCAAAAAATGCATGTATGAACAAAAAATAGCAGATAGGTATATTAAAAACACAAAAAACATAAAGCATTTATTCTTGAAAAAACCCATTGTTAACTCCTTATTTTTATACATTACACATGGCAACATTAATTGTTGCCATATTCAATTATCGCCTATTTGACTCGAATAGCCCCCACGAAATCTTATCATGTTTAGTCAGGAGGTTTTCCTTTTCTAAGTAAGCCTTCAATATATCGAATCCATACTCACCATCAGAGCGGGAATAAAAATCCCACCTCGGATGTTTAACTCTTAACTTGAAATATTCAGGTTTGACTAAATTTCCATCAAAAAAATAACGAATGATATCAAATGTGTCACGGCCTTTAAGATCAAGAACGTCTCCATTTTCATCATATAATGCATTGATATCTTTAAGCTCTTTAAGTTTTAATAGCTCTCTCAAATAAACGAAAGGTACATTATGAGATAAGCGAAAAAGATCACTCTCTGTAAACATAACACCCTCTTTAAGCATTTTTATGACTATCGGATTAGACATTAAATTGTAAGTCAAAAAATGCAAATTGCTTGAAAAATCATTCACCGAAAATGCCACATTTTTTCTATAATCAAAGAAGTTGATTCCATACCAGACAGGGGCTAGAAAGCTATTCCCACACACATAATCAAACGTTGTCTTTGAGAACCTTCTTTCAAATTTATCGATAACATCATCCCTGCTGAGTTTCATGTATTTCCTTTGAGGTGATATTTTTATGCTTGGAGAAATCTTTTTCATTTCCTTAATAAAATCATCTTGTCTCAAGACAAGGTTAAAGTCATTGTTGGTATAGTGTCTAAAGCTTACAACTGTACCATCTTTAAGGCGTGCTGCTGTTGTTATCAAGCCTCCCATTATGAATCCTCTCTTGTTAATTAATAATTGTTATATATTAATTACTAAAATTATTATTCCTTGTCAAAAAAAACACAAAACAAAAACCCAAAATGGCAAGGTAAAATAAAAATCAACAACACCACACGATAGTAATCACTAACTATTTTATCTAATACTCTCCGCGTTACTTATTTTTGTTTATTAGTGCTTTTCATTTCACATATTGAATTTTAATCCTGATTTTCATAGTTAACCTGTTAATTGTGCAACAGGGAAAACTACCGATAAAATCACCTATTTTATTGTTTTAGCACTTTCCCGCCTTACGGCGGGATAAATTAACACTTCCCTTGTCCTTCGGACGCCATCTAAACCCCATTTATGTAATATCGCGGAATACTTCGCCCTTTCATCCAGATTGCGCCGCTTAATTCGGCGTTTTGTTTTACAGACATTCATATATTTCGTATTAATTAATGAGAGGGGCTTTTACATTGTCTCTATTTTTAATAAGACAATGCCCACTTATACACTCACTTCGTGAGCGTGTGGGGTCTACCGACGGTTGCCTGCCGCAGGCTAAAAGAAAGGTCAACGTCAACACAAAAGTTTTCCTTGCGAAAAACTAACAGCAACAGAGTTATATTTGAGGGTATTTGTTATATGGCAATTTTTCATCTGGAGTTTAAAATCGTGAAACGCTCGGAGGGCATGTCTTCCTGTAGGAAGGCTGCCTACCATGCGCGTTGCAAAATAACAGATGATCGCACAGGCAATACCTACGATTTCAGCCACAGATCAGATTTATTCTATCATCAGATATTAGCGCCAGCTTCCGCACCCACCCATATTATTGAAAGCTCTACCACCCTATGGAATGAAGTAGAAAAGGTTGAGCGTCAGAAAGACGGTCAAACAGCCCGTTATTTTGATGTTGCTATTCCCTGTGAGCTTAACAATGAAGACAAGATAAAATTGCTCGTTGAATACTGCCAGAAAAATTTCGTTGATAAAGGAATGATTGCCGATATTGCTTTTCATGATCTCAATGGTGGAAATCCCCATGCTCATGTGATGTTGACATTAAAACCCATCACTACTGAAGGTTTTGGTAAAAAAGACCGAAGCTGGAATGATAAGAGTAATGTGATCAAATGGCGTGAGTCATGGTCAGTGATTACCAATCGCTATCTGGCTGCCGCTGGCAGCAATGAACGTATTGACCACCGTTCAATTGAAATCCAGCATGATGAAGCGCTTGAGAATGCCACTATCACATTGGACACTGAAGAAAAAGCACTATGGATTGCTAAAGCAGCATTAACAAGCCGCTCGGCTATGCAGCGTATCCCGCGTGCTAAATGGAACAGTCAAACAGCGCAAAAACAACGTGCTGCTGAACAGGCTGTTCGTGATGAAATGAAACAGGAAGCTGTAGCCACATATGGTGTCTTTAAAGATTTGGATCTGCAGATCGTTGTTGACCTCAGGAGTTTCACGGTGTCTGAACTACCTGAACCAGTAGAAATTATCTTGACTGAAATACAACCTCGAACAGAGTTCTCTGAAACGGGTTCGCAGTCGGCATCATCAGAAGATCAAAAACCTGTTCTGGTTACTCCTGCACCTCATACACGCACTAAACTGAAAACCTCTCCCTCTCCAACTGTCAGAGCGGTTAAACGCGCTCCTGTTAAAAGTAAGAGGAAGCAGGTTAAACCTCGTCAGACGGGTTTGTTCAAGCGTTTCACCTTGTTGGTAGTTGAATATATAAAAGAGAAATTCGTCTGGGCTAAGAAGAAGCCAGCTCCGGCTTCCGTTGATGCTGACCACGATAAACGCATTGCCGATAACTACGTGTTTGATGAGGTACAAGGCATCTATGTGTCACGCGTTGAGTATGAAAAACGAGCCAGATTTAACAGTGACACTTATAGTCCAACTCCTGATGAGATCAGGCGTTTCCCAAGTCTTATGCAAAAAGAGCAACCGGAGGTGGCGCAACTCATTGATCTCACTCCATTCATACAACCAAAGCATGTGGGGGACAGTCACCCAGTATTGAAGCCACCAAGCTATCGCAAGGTTTAATTGCTCATGTACTTTTTACATTAAAAGAATTACACTCCTAATTTGTACGTTTTATTATTTAACATGATAAGGACATAATAACAATGCTAGATATTGAAATTTGGTTTGAAAAACAATTCACAAGCATTAATACCAGATATCATAGTTATGAAAGCATTCATAATTTCATTCAAAATGAGCATCAAAATTGGAATACCCCCCCTAATACAGATTTAATAGTTAAGAAGTTTTCTTTTTTTTTAAGAAAATTAACACTGCAAGAGTTTTCTTTTATGCTATGTCATTCAGGATATATTCCGGAATTATACAAAGCAGATTCCAGCCAAGAAACTCTATATTCTAAACTGGTCGAAGTCATGGTTTGCGAGTGGGCATTGAGAATAAATTTTCGTTCATCTACATTACCAACTCAAAAATCAAGTAAAGAAGACATTACTATTTCAGATGGTGAAAACATCATTGTTGCGGATGCTAAATCATACAGGCTTGGAAGAAGTCAGGCTGCGCCAAATGTAAAAGATGCTTTAAAGAAAGGTGATATAACCAAATGGCTATCACATTATAATAATTACAATCGAATTGGGGGACTGGTTGCCTTTCCTTCGCAACATGACTGGAAAAACGGCAGTGACTTCTATTTATACCTTACTGATAAAAAATCACCTATAATTATGCTATTCTATGAGCACATGGCTTTTATGCTTTTAAATAATATGAACAAAGAACATCTTTTGAGCTTTTACAGAAATCATGAGAACATTTTTCCAAACGAAGAATTAAATAAAACAGGATCACGACAAATATATTTTGATAAATTGGAAAAGCATTTACTCAACTGCGGGAAGCGACAGTGGTCAGATTTTTCAAAAGTAGCAGAATTCATTATAACTGAGAAAGTAACATTAACTTTACAATCTCTGCAAAACCATTTAATAGAAGAAAAAAACAAAGCTGTTTCATGGACCGAATCACTCAGCATTGATGAAATTAAATGTCAACTAGCTGATGTTAAGTATCAGCTAGAAAACCAAAATTTCATAAGGCAGATCGATAATATACGAAAATTCAGAAAATTTAGCTAGTCATTAAAATATCAATAGCCTATTCATGTTTATTTAATCTTTCATTCATGATCGAAAAAATACCCATATCTTTTTCGATCATAATGAAATCTCTACCTATATTTCGTGCAGCGATAGCTGTTGAACCACTTCCAGCGAAAGGATCAAGAACGACTTGTCCGGGAATAGTTACTAAAGAAATCAATGTTTCTAATAGTTTGACTGGCTTCTGTGCATCATGAAAGCCCCCCTCTCTAGGAGACATTCCTATTTCCAGAACATTATTAAAATGCCCCATATATTCTTCAAAAAGCGATTGATTATACGCACCTAAACCGTGCTCAAGAACATTATCCGCAATAGTATGTTTATATGGCTTAAAGCACCATATTATAGGTTCAAATATGGGTCTTAGATTGCCAATACGCCATCCATCCCATTTAATCGATTCTGATACCATACTCCTTCGTTCGTAAACAATACTTAACCTTTGCGCTCTATGAGTTGCTTTTGGTTTTATCCATGAAAGCATATCACGAAAATTGAAACCTGCATCTTCTAAAGCAACTATACACCTTGGAGCAAAACGCCTTCCCGCAAAAATAAAAGCGGAACCTCCGGGTTTTAAAACCCTTAACCATTCAGATGCCCATGATTGACACCATTCATAATACTCTTGAGGAATCCTTTTATCAGCATCCGACCACCCGTTTATGGGCTTCCCTCGTCTTTTGAAGACAGACCCAGCTTGCTTCTGTGCAGGGCTGTTTCCAAGGTAGGCAGTATTAGTATTTTTGTGCAAAACATCCCATTCATCTGCACCTATTCCATATGGAATATCGCTTAAAATAAGATCCACACTATTATCAGGGATTTTTTTAATTTCTAATATTGAATCTGCGTTTATTATTTTTTCTTGATTCATATGAAGCACCTTCATTAAATATAATTATTATTTATATTGTATCACATACAAAAACAAAAATTCAAATTAATCTATATTTTTTTATTCAAAATGCTAAAAACAATCTTACTAAAACCTTTCTAGTTTTTAGATGACAAAATCATGACTGGTAGCACCACCATCAGGATTAGGATAATTACCTCCGAAAAAATCAAAGGTAATGGTGTGATAGATGAAATGTATTTCCATTACAAAAATAAAATCATAATTTGATATATCCCACAGAAATGAAACAGATTAACATCGGGAAAAAGAAAAGGAATTTTATTAAAATCGAGACATTTTATTTAGATATTCTAATAACAAGAGCATTATTTTTTACGTGGTTAAAATTAGTAAATATATTATTTACAGAAGATAAAAGGCCACTCCGTATAATTCAGGAATAGCCTATTATACTCGTTTCAAACCGTAATCAAGTATTGCATTCTTCGTCTAAAAACAACATTTTCAGAGAAAATAGCCTTACCAGCCACAAACCCAACTACTGCAATTATCAGCAAACTGATAGTAGCCCCAGCCATGCCTTTAGACAGGCCAATCAGAACTGATAGGCCAAAGGAAAGAAGGATAACAACAAATGCATACCACTGCGAATAGGCTTCATACAGAACAGTCGCCATACAGCTTGTGCATACCTGAACACCATGCTGGCTTTCCTTTAAGCAGAAAGGACACTGGATTTTATTTTGCTCCATGTTCGCGCCCTTAGTTAGCTTTCCAGCCGTTATTGGTCTTCACCAGAACAATTTTGGCTTCTTCTGATTCAGCCATTCCTTTAACGCCAGAGAAAGCATTTTTATCAACCCAGCCCGGAACGCCATCCAGTTTCCACGTATAGGTCACTTGCGTAATTTTAGCGCCATTACCATCACTCGGTTCAGTCCAGCTTGTGATCTCAGCAACGATGCGATGACCGACACAGGCACCATTCTCACGGTCCCAAAACTCAACTTCTTGGCCTTTATCTGTTACTTCCAGAACATCAACACTACTAAAGCCATTTGCCTGTTGTGAAACAGTGAGCAGCCCTTGTTCAACAAGTCCTTTAAGGATTTCATCGCTGGCACTGTATCCGGCAGAACGGTAGCCGCGATTAACCTTAATCGGAAAACCTTTGTTGAATACAACGTCATTGTCCTGCAGTGAGTAGCACACCTTCGATTTTGAAATTTTCGCGTTGATAGCCTTTTCAAAGTCGCCTTTCTCACCACATCCCGTCAAAGTGAGGGCAGCAGAAGCAACGAGTAAAATCTTCTTCATCTTTCTATCCATCCTGATAATCATAAAAGCTGATGTGTTTTGATGCCTTTCGAGTTGCCTGAAGACGTTACAGCTTGCTCTTACAGGACGACCACAGCAAAGCCACCTGATTAACCAATTGATAGGATTCAATTATTTTTTAAGGTCGTCATATCGTTTGTAACGATCAAAAACAAAATAATGATAGATTTAAACTATCATACTTTTATATTCGATCGATTAAATCAATTAAAATGCCGATCGATAAAGCATTATTAATCGATATTACCTATCAATATTAACTTATCGATCTGCTATATCGATCATTTTATTGCTAGAAGAATCGTTACTGGATAAAGTGAGAGGAAGAGCCACAGAGCTGTTTACGAGTGGGTTCAAGGAGATGGAGCTACTGGCCGTAAGACAAACGCCTAAAGCTGTTTTATGGCATCTGCGCTGCTTCTATTAATGCAACATCAGGGAAAACAACCATAAGGGGTGCCGTTAGCTGATTAGATAAAAAGACTTATAGGCTTCTGAAAAGCGGCTTTCTTCGCCAGTCATTAACACAAATTTATATAGCCAGATTCGATATACCTCTGGCCCCAGCTTCTTTACGCCTGTTTTTACGTTTACTGTTTATATGGAGTTAACATGAAAAAACTGTTTATTGCTGCTCTGCTGATCTTACCTCTTACCGCTTGCACCACCTACGGCAACAAATCTCTGAAAGATGAATCCCAGCAGACTGTAAAAACCAAAATCGTTAAAGGGAAAACTACCCAGCAAGATGTTATTAACGCATTCGGAGAACCACAAACACGAGCTACCAATGATGGTAAGGAAATGTGGTCCTACTCCAGTATGTCAGGCGAGAGTCAGATATCGAACTACATCCCCGGTCTGGCCCTACTGAAGAACAGCAACACGGCTCACATGAACTCCCTTGAAATCTGGTTCAAAGGGAATGTTGTTGACCGATATAATTTCAGTCAGACGGCGAGCAAGGTTTCGCGTGGGTTGTTGGATTAAATACTATAATTTGACAAAAAATTAAAAAAAACTTGGATTCATCTTAGCAAGGCGAATCCGAGTTAATATATAGCCGTGCTACACATTTCAACTTATATATTAGTGGTTTACTCCATTCAGGATCTATAAAGTTTGCATAAGTCAACTTCCCATTAATAAAGTTCAGGAAACCGTATACAGAATCGAATCCTCGTGCTTTGCAATGCTTTTCCAAACCAATGGACTCATTAGAAATATAATATAGATGAGTTAAAATTTCTTTCTTATACTCTTTTGTCAATCTTGGTCTATCAGTATCAACCAACAAACCTAATACTATTTTACGAGCACCGGGAGGAATTATTTTCGTCTTAGTTCTATTAGGCCATAGGTTATTCTCCCTCATGATTGAATAAACATTTTTTATATAGCCATTACATAAATCACGATCAAAAACATCAGCGGATGAAAATACAATGTCATCAGCATATCGCGTGTAAGTTAAGTTATTTACATCAGCAAAATCAGATAATAACTCATCTAATTTAATTGAGCATATATTAGAAAGCAAAGGACTAGTTGGTGCACCTTGTGGTAAATGACCAATTTCAATAGTTTTATAAGGTAAATCGGTATTTAGCAACCAATTAATTCTATTTTTTTTAACAGGATTATGATGTGGTTTCACTCTAGTGCAGACTCTAGCTAATTCAAAAGAAACTAACGGCTCATAACCCATTTTAAGAAAAGCATTATAAACCGTGGGTTCCAATATAGATTCAAAGTAATTAGACACATCCAATTTAATCATCCATTTTTTATTACAATGTGGATATGCAGCTTTTAAAATTCCGCCATTACTATGAAAAGCAAAACTGTTTTCATGTGCAGGAATTAATTTCAATATATTATTATGAATCCAGCGTTGAACCTTAAAAAGCTCTGAATTTGGAACTGAAATAAACCGCACTCGTTCATCTGAAAATCCTACTCCAGACTTTTTTAATTTAAATACTTTGTATGCATCATCATTATACTTTCTTTCTACTATATGCCTTAACGTAGAGTATTTAACTCCACAAAGATGAGAAAGATGATTAAGTGTAAATATTGGAGGAAGACCCGCATATTTTAACTGTTTAGCAATTTCTGTAGCACTATCAATAATATTTTTTGGAATGCCTCTTGCGCGGCCTTCTGTTTTGAAAAGTTGAGAGTTCCAAGAGTTCATCTACATTAGATTCCATTCGCGGCAGCGAATGCACAACTCGTAATCGTGAGGCATACGTAAACGAGTAGAATGAGTTGTGAATTCCCTGTAAGCGCCAGTTCAACCTGAGGGTTAGCAATTAGCTGCCCTATCAGCCTCCAAAAGTATTGGAGGAGCCTAGATTCAAGCTCTCGGAGCTCTCAGAGATTTAGGATAGTATAAATCCTCATGCATTTCAAGGTGGGATGTTTTTTTATTTTCGTTTATTAGTTTATTTAATTCTATGTATCCTTTCTTTGTGATAGAACGAGTATAGCGGAGTACATAACCAGCATTCCAAGCTTCCTTAAACCATTCGGCAATAAGATGACCTGAAGCTTTTGTTAAAGAAAAAATATCACGATCATATCTGTATCCTTTATGCAATATAATAAGTATCAGTATTGCGCAACGAGTTCGATACCAACAGTTCATTTTTTTAATGACCCGTTGCATATCGGGAAAACCTAATCGTTCATATATATCTTTCTCTAGCATATACATAGTGTCGTCGATTTTATTGTAATTATAAGCTTCAGGAAACAGAGATCTCCAAGGCGAACGATGCTGACTATTATCTTTTCGAAGGATGGCAGGTATATTATTAGGTTTTGAGTGTTCAAAACTTATAAGCACACCGGAGTCTTCATATCCAAGAGGCCATTTATCAAAAGAACCATATTTCTCACATAGAGAAATAATTCTACTTCTTTCGAAATCAGGAAAGCTATCCCATATGGTAGGACATTCACTCATATATTTGTGTATTTGGGGTTTAAAAGGGTGCTTAGAAATAAGTTTTTCAGCCCTTTTAGTGCATGCAAAACATACAATATGTAGTCTAATATATTTTAAAGAAAACCAGCTTTTTATTGTTTCAATCATCCATAAGGATTGAATCATATCTATAATTCTTTGTCCTGAACCTATCAAGTCAGTGACAATAACTAAATTTTTAATTTTTTCTCTACGTATTGTATCTATATTTGGTTGTAAAAAATATTTTTTCCTAAACTTAAGAGAATCACTTTTTTTCGAAATTAAATTAGCCAGAACCCCCTCACTTCCAATATTTTGTTTATCATATCTTTTTGATTGAACTACTTGAATAGCTGCCCCATATGCTCTTCGTGTATATCTTCGATTTTTTAAATTTCTAACTTTTCCTACTTTGTACATTCTCTGCACGTTTCCTTTATATTTCTTTAATTCTCTTTCAACGTAAAATGCATATTTCTCTGTATTTGTAAAATCACCTTTTAAAAGAAGTGATAATGAAATTATCATATCTTTAACTTCAAAGAACTGACATTTTTCTAATAGCTCACCTGCTATTTCATGTTCATTGCTATCATGACTAAATTGTGAAAGCCATAGTTTTTTTTCATGGTATAAATTATACATACATCTCCATAGCCATTTAGTAGCGAGTAATTAAAAAACAATAATATATTGAAACTTCCTAATGCAATGTTATTATCGCCTTCATACTTAACAGTATCATTTTCGGATGGCTCCACATAGTACCCTCTCAAATCTAAGTTATAACTTATGGTTTTTATGATAATACTACTCCCTTATTTTATCAATTAGCTGACAAACCGTCTAAATATAGTTTATTGATGTCGTCAACGATATGTAAATCAAATGCTAGCTTTATACTACTCAATTTTCATATTTATCTCCCAAAATACTATACAATCCATTTTTCCATACAACACAACAGCGACCTTAAGCCTATCAACAGCCTGAGATAACGCCTCATAGAGATCGCCCTCAAGCTCATGCTCGAACTCACCATTCCTGAACATTACCACATAGCCATCGGTCAGATCTCGGATGTGCGCAAGGTTTATCGGCTCTATAGCTATTCTGATGTCTGTACCTTTATATTCCGCTACTGGATAGCCCATATCGGTGTGAAGCACGATACCGCCAGAGGCTTCCAGTTCGGATAAGAAGATATCTTCTGTTATGACTTCACGCAGATCCTGTAGGCCAAGAGCATTCATCAATGCGGGTTCATCTGAGGTATTGGCTTTCACCCTGCTGCAGTAATAGTAATCATCCAGAACACTAACGGGCGTGTTGGGATGCTGCCTGTTGTAGGTTTTGGTTTCTGACATCAGCCAGCTTATTGTTTCTTCGCTGACTTGACTGAGTTCAGAAATCAATCTCCCATAAATATTTACCATTCGTTCCTTATCACAATCATTTGCAGATTCAGACAGGAAGAAAGAATCGTAACCTTTGACATAGATGCTATTACCGTTTTCAAAAGTAAGTTTTATTCCTTGTTCGTTCTCTTCAACATCTTTAACAACACAAGTCATAAATGGTATTTTCTCATTAGTATTAAATAGAGTGATGATTTTAATATTATTCATTATTTGATTTTCCTTTTTGTTATGAGTAATAAATACTATATTCCGCACAGGAAAATCAAATTTAGCTTTTACTTAATAATTTCTTTACTCTTTCTACCTTTCATGAAAATAAATCATCCGACGGTTCTATAGCCATAATATCGAGTATAGTTCAAGTAAGTATCAGATCATCTATGGCACTCTGGGAGTTCACCTGTACTACCACTACGCAGAAAATTGCTAACCTCTTTGCCTGTCAAGTGCTCTCTGCTTTTCTGATAATCAGTATAAGAGCTGATGGCTTGCTCTTTAAGTCGCTGAGCTACTGTGGATTTGGAAATTTCTTTTTCCTTCTTGTTCATAGAACTATGATTGTTGCTATTTGTCATTATACGTTCTCCTGTTCACCCACATGGGTATTTTCATGTTTCTCGCTGATACACTCATTGAGCATTATCTTCGTAAAAGAATCTTCTCCCTAAATATTATCCCAATCCAATGGTTCTTCTGGCGGTGAAAGAGTTGCTTCTTCAGTAGCGGTACACCAAACCATTTTTGTACCAGCCATTTTTCCTTGGGATTTTTTAGCCTGTAATCTTGCGATTAACGCATCTATATCTTCTTGGCTACTTACATCTTCTATGACTGACTCAATTGACTTATTTTTTCCTTTAACATTATTATTACTACCACCATTGCTGACCACGCTTTCGGGTTGTTCTTCCATTGCTTCTTTCTTTTTTATAATCTCTGAAACAAAGCGAGCACGATCACCATTGAAAACAATAGCAGGGTTTATGAAATACCAGTTTTTCTCATTGGTTTTAGCAATAATACTTTTTTCGATGAGTTCTTTTATCCCTCTGTAAAAGATTGATTCAGACAAGACGAAATGATCTATCTTTTCCGCAAGCGACATCGCTTTTTTACAACTCAGGTAAAAGTGATCTTTTCCTATCGCATCCTGATAAATACGTAAAAAGATAAAAAACACTTTGTACGCTGTTTTCGTGAGATCAAAGTATGCTTTTATCTGAGATGTATAAAGTTTAATAAATTCTTCTTTATCGACCTCTTGCGTATGTACGATATTGGCGAAGTAGCTTTTACTGGTATCTTTTCTTTCAATAAGTTCCGTTCCTCGTGAAACAGTCAGATTTTTCTTTCTCGTCTCAATCTTTAGCTCAGTCTCAAAACAAAAAGGATTTAATCCTAAATCCAAGTCAACATCTATTTCATTCATCATGTTATTCCCTCTTATTATTTTATTTATAATAAATTAAATACCATGCACAAAAAAGATATCAAGTTTTTTGCATATTTTTTTGCGAAAATATTTTAAAAATCGCAACTATTCCAGCGACGATAATCTAAAGCACTGTCGTTTTTAAGCTATAAAATGACATAGAAACTGACTGCAAAGTCAGGAAATCTCACCGTACAGTCAGGAATACTGACTATAGAGTCAGAAACACTGACCGTACAGTCAGTCGCATACTTTCATCCCAAGCCTTATACCGCAAGGGCTACAGGCCGATTTTTCCTTAATTTAATTTTGCAAGAAGTAAGAGATAATACTTAAGAGGATTAAAAGAAACCGGGCGATTTTTATGATCGCCATGAGGGGTTTCAACATTAAAAATCATTAGCTGCTTATGAATGAAATTTATATTTTTATTGTGAAGCTTTTCTTTCTGTTTCATTAAAATCCTTTTTTTGAGAATCACTGCCCTCTATGAGCTAACGCTCATGTGCTATCGAAAACGATGAACCTGTTTTCATGAGCACGGCTACGCCCTAACTCTGACATTAATATAATTTATCTTGAAATGGTATTTTTAATATTTGATAGTAAAGACGAAAAAGATCTGTTTTAGATCGTTTTACCATCAAATTATAAATTTGATCCTATGTTCGAACATAGCATTACCACGATAACATATAGCATTTGCTCTTAAACGTATAGTAAAACTATATTTAAAGAAGCAGCACTTAGTGATTGTCCAAAACAATCACATTGCTGAAACAGGGTTCATCCCTGTTAATGATGGATTTATCCATAAAGAATTGCGGCGATAGCCGCTCATAAAATAAAGGAAAAACACATTGCAGAATTTCTAAATACCAGCAGCGTTTCGTGATTGTATAAAACAATCACTTGCTGGTCATAACATAGAGTAAAAACAAGACAGAAATTAGATGGTGCATTTTAGTCGGCACAATTCACGTTAAGGTTATTAAACATATTACAGCATTAAAGAGTCGTAAGTCATTATATTTAAAAGAGATTTTACGATAAAAGTTTCCTGTACGGCAACTAAAGTTTCTTCTGTGGAAACTTTTCACTAATCTAACATATCCAGAAAAGTGAACGCAATTTCGCAAAAGTGTATTATTTTTCCTTTTTTCACATTTTTTTTGACAAGATTACACTCTGCATTGTATATAAAGAACATTATAATAATAAAAGGAATGGTTATGAGCATTGATTACAACAAAATAATGAACTCAAGCAGTGAAGAAGTAGAAAACTATATCAATAGAAATCACTTCACAGATAAACAAAAGCTAGAGATTTACAGTTTTTATAACAGAAATAAAAAAGACAAAATAACTGTTAATGTAAGGAAAGAGCATAGTTCTGATATACAACCGGGAATAGCCTATGCTCACGCTTTTTTAGATAATCTGGAAAAGCTCGGAAAGAATATGTCTGGCGCAGAATACACAATAATGATCCGATTATGTAAGCTCATGCAGCATGGTAATCTTATAGCCAGTATATCTCAATCAGCCCTCGCTGAAGAACTGAACATGAGTAAATCAAATGTATGCAAATGCTGGAAAAAACTTATCAATAAAGGCATCCTTATCCTAGATGGTAAACACACATTAATAAATGCAAATCTCTTTCTGAAAGGCCAATACAGAACGCTTAATGGAACACGCAAGGAATATGTAAAAAAATCGCTCAGAACTACCAGTGAAGGCGTAGAGAACATTTTTTCTACCGTATATAAAGAGTCCATATTTGTAAATAATAAGGATAAAGAAGAAACAACAAAGGGAGATGAAACACCATTACTTTCTGCACCTGATGATGATATAGATTGGGACTCAGTTTCAGGAGATAATATATAATCTATTCATCCGTACATTATATTATTTTCACCTCTCTATATTTGACACTTTCACTCTATCCTTTAATATATATTATGACGTATATAATTAAAGGTGATATTATGAGAAAAACAAAACTAGATAACAGCGATTTATTAACCTATTTCGAGACTATAGAAAAACTAAAACAACAACCATCAATGGATGAATATCTGGAAGGCTATCGTAAAGTGCGTGAAGAATATCCTTTTGGAACACAAGTAGATAAATACAGGTCTGCTTATAATGAGCTATGCAGACTGGATAAGAAGAGACAATCACTGATAGATAATTTTGTCATTGAACTCAATCCTATAAGCAGCTCAACGGCAAGAACAGCCGCCAAATCATCCGGTAATCTTGATATCATGCATGAGCGCATGATCTACCAGAGAGCTATTTCAGAAAAAACAGACGCTGAGATTATTGCTCTGGTAATAAAACAGCGAACAGAAGCAGCACTTGAGTTTCAACGTTCTGTTGAGCAGAGTCTTGAACAGCTTTCCAGTATTTCATCAGATTTTATAACGTCAGATAAAAAATACCGAAAAATGTCTTTTTAGATTTTACTACGTATACAGCCCGAATAATTTTTTAAATGCCAGCTTACCACTGGTGGTAATAGTTACTTCTCTGAACCCCGGTATTCTGGTTAACCACCCTTTTTGCTCACAATGCGCAAAAAAGGCCGCACCAGCCTCACCACCAAGATGAAATCGCCGTTCACTCCAGTCAAGACAGCCACAGCACGTTTTACGTCGTGTTTTTGGCTTGGGCATAATACCTAACTCCCGAAACTGTTCTTGTCCTGATGGCGTCATTGACGCGCCATCTGACGTAACCCAACCTTCAGCAACCATAAAATCATAGATATGAACCGCGATCTCACCTGCTAAATGGTCATAACACGTCCGGGCAGCCCGTAATGAGGAAGGTGTGCTGATTTTAGCTGATGATGTTGAGCGCCATGATACGCCCATCAGATTTTCAATCAGCCCGGCAATATCTGTTCCAGTCAGACGGTAATAACGATGACGCCCCTGCGAAAGGCAGGTAATCAGCCCCTCACTGACCAGCCGGGATAAATGCGCACTGGCAGTTGATGCCGCGATATCAGCGACCGCACTTAACTCTGTCGCTGTCCATGCACGCCCATCCATCAAGGCGCAGAGCATTTTTATGCGGGACGGATCAGACATGGCAGCAGCTAAGGCCGCCATTGAATGTTCCAGAGCATCACCGCTATCTGTTGAATTAGCGTGTTTTAACATGTTACTCAGGCACGACAGCCCATTTCTCCGTTGCTTTACTGGCAAGCCTATCATTATCAGTCACAAGGATCAGCTGGTTTGCATGGTCGCTATATTGGCACAGGATATTAACCCCCTTCTCAGCCAGCATTGCCGCTATCTCTCCCAGCTCACCGGGGCGCTCTTGCTTAAGTTTTCGGATCAGTGGCCTGCGTACGCTTTCAACCTGAAATCCTGCGTTTTCCAGCACGGCTTTGGCAGCATCCCCCTTCTCAACAAGAAAATGCGCATGTGCTTTGTCTGCAACAGTAAATACGCCACCACCCTCAAGGCCAATACCGTTTTGACCTAATACTGTCCCCAGTGCCGCCAGTTCTCCCAGCGCATTATTTAAAACAACATGGATGTCATACATCGGCCTAACCTCTGGTTTCTGATGAATAGTCTCTGAGCACAGGGGCAATACGGATGCGATAAAAAGAGAAGATAGATTGACGTCCTTCTGCCTGAGCCGCTTTATGCAAAACATTTTGTTTCCATAGCAATACGGCGTCTTCATCCCGCCACCAAGACAATGACAGTATCTTTCCCGCTGCTGTCAGACTCTGGAAACGCTAGATAGAAATAAAACCATCAATATCGGCTAATAGCGGTTTCAATTCAGCAGCAAGCTGGAGATAACGCTCTTGTTGTGTGGGAATAACATCTGCTTCAAAAAGCACTGCGATCACATTCCTACCCTCTATGTATTAGACACGGGTATGACTGTACCGTTTTCAGTGCTGAACACTTCGATGGAGGGCGAAATATGGATGTCATCAGCAATAGCACCTGTGGCAATGTCTGGTATCAGTGATAAAGGTCTTCAAGTGATACACGATCACGCCTCATTTTCTCAAGTAACTTCTGTAATCTCTTACCCCTCAATTTCTGGGCTTTCTTCTCACCTATCTCGTGATAATATTCTTCTCTACGTTCAGCCACTAATTGCCGAAATTTCTTTAACAACTGTTCCAGCGTTTTTAAATCAGTTGTAGCCGCTTCAGCTTGGATTTTTCTATACATATACATTACGTAGAATTCATCAATCATATTATAACCCTTGGTTTTATCATTCATGTATTTCCCTCTTTCGAGGGAATAATCATAATATTTAAGATCAAACAACTGTCATTTTCAGCTTCCAATAAACAGGATCTTCATTTCCATCCTGATTTATATTTCTTGAAACAAGTTCAATGATATGATCAAGATGCCAATGTAATATTTCATCCTTTAAATCATTTTTATTTATACCAGCTACATTATTTTTAATAGAGTATTTCATTACCTCACGAGTTATCACTACATCATAAATAACTTCTGAAAGTTTACCCCAACTCATAATATAGATTGCTGTTTCAGGATCACTTTCATAAATATTATATATCTCATCACAAAACCCTTGTAAAATGTTAGCAATAAGATGGTTTTTTGTTTTATCATAACTATTCAATACAATCTCTTTCATTTTCTCATCCTCACTTTTCAGTTAATAGTCAGTAAAAAATTAGTTGTTATAACCGATATTGATGACGACACAGTCATACTCCAGCCCCAAATCATCTACTAGCTCGTTATTAATAAATCGATTTAACTCATCAAGTATATTCTTATCATCCATGATTTCTTCTACTGAATATCCAGTAATGGCAACAAATATTTCAAAACGCTCTTGAATAGTATTCATTACTTCTGGAGTTCCATCACACAACACGCTTACAACTACAGATATTTTATTTGTCATAGAACTTTGTTCGTTGTTGTTTACCATTTATATTTTCCTCTTATACTTTTGGTTAGCCCCTTTCGGTGAAATATTTGTTTTTACTTTCTAAAGTTGTCCGAATACCCAACTAACATAGCAGCGACTTTTTCAAAGTTTACTTGATTAATATCACCGCTGTTTCCTTCTTGGGCAATGAACCTTTCAAAGTTGTTCTGAATATGATTAATCACATGGATAATAAATGGACTCATAAAATCCGGGTCATCCAAATAATCATTGGCGTCACCATCACCATTAACTTCCATAAACATATTCCAGCTTGCGGAAAACGATCTGCATGCAAGGTCATAGAACAGTTCGGTTGATTTATTAACACATACCTTCTCTTTAGACATATTTATATCCTCATAGTTAAATGCTTATTTAATTCATTGTATTTTTATTAGCCTCTTTCGGGGCCGAATACGCTGTTGTTAACTCATGCCAAAAAGCAATGCCTTTATATGGACACTTTTCATCTCCAATATAACTTTATCCATATCAACATAAATCAGTCTTTCTCTTTTACCAGCTTCTTCCATATGCCCATCAAAACGCTTAGCCAGATAATCTTTAACATGTGAAAGATACGATTCCGTTCTATTATTATCTAACATAATAGATGCGACTAACTCATGATCTCCTTGCTCTTTATATATCAGCATTCCAGCCACATAAAGATACTTTGCCATAGCAAAAAATGTTTTTGTGGATAACTCTTTGATACTTTCCATTTCTTGATTATTCATTTTATTTCCTCTTGTTGTTATTAAAATATTTGTTATTCAGATACAGGACGTGAATCAGAAATGATTTTCTCAATCCATGCATCAATCTCACTTTCTATAAAGGCAATAGACCTTAAACCCGTTTTAACCTGCGATGGAAAGCGTCCAGCTTTAATAAGTGTATAGATCCATGTCTTTCCAAATCCCGTTCTCCTTATTACTTCGGGCAACCGAATAAGTTTTGGATGTTTATCTGTTTTGTTTTGAACCATGTTTATCTCCTGTGTTGTTCGATGGAGATAATTCTAGGATTTTGGCTAGTATTAAACTAGGGATGTTCACCAACCGTGAGTTTCGCGGAAATTTTTGGAGGGGTACTCTTTATAGGGACGTTCGCAGGTTGTGAACATCCCTTGTGTTTACTTTTTGTTTTTATCCGAGGATTTATCGTTAAGTGTTATCACGTCAACGATACCCCAATCCTTTAATACATTGTTTTTAATATAAAAATCATTTAAAACTTTGAAGTACTCATCGTTATCAAGATAACTTTTTGCGTAATGATAATCAGTATCTTTGATGTTCTCACTACTTCTGATCCCATTATTACCATGCAGGATGTCAGCTAAAATTGTGAAAGGTATATCCTTACCTTCGTTATAGAGCTGTTCCCATGAGATCAAATCCATCAAAGGGATAACTTTGTAATCAAGTATTCTTTCAAAGGTCTTATAACCAAACCTAAACTTTCGCTTCGGGGGTTTAGCCGTTTTTAGTTGCTTTTGCCATAAAGCAATCAGTACTTTCAGGTGTTCTGCGAGATCGTCACTGCTGGCTTCTTCCAAGTCAATTTCAATCAGCATCTTGTTAGCAGGGTTCATGCCTCCTTGTTTGAGATACTCAGAGATGTAGTCCGAACTCACTGCAACAGGGTCTGTTTGCTCTGAAGTCTCCAGCCGATACATAGCCCGCCCATAGTTGAACAATTGAACTCTGGTCATTGGTTTTACAGCATAGCTATGTGACAGTCTGTGATTGTCTGAAATCCAGTCCGATTGAAGTATCACATCACCACATCGGATTTTGGCATCATGGTATATAGCTTGCATTTGATTATCTTTGCCTGCTGTTTCCCATTGTTGTCTTGTTTTGTAAGCCAACATCCGTCTTTCAAGCTCTGCATAGATCTGTTCTAAATAGCTTTGCATATTACCGCTCCACTTTAGCCAAACCATGTTGATTTCCGGGGAACGGCGAAGCGGCATTCATAAATCGCTTTACCTGTTCCAGTAACTGCCACATATACCGGCACT
>NZ_JAUMIO010000041.1:0-27427 GCF_032905925.1 Pectobacterium sp. HCp5_1 | reverse complement strand
GTCAGCGATGCTCAAAGAATTAAAACTGTTTATTCGTAATGAATTTACTGTTGTTCACTCTTCAAGACTTTTTTATATCGTTAAGATACGGTCTTGTGAGTGCCCACACAGATTGTCTGATTATATTGTTAAAGAGCAGTGCCACTTCATCGGTGGCGCGGGCTGCATATATTATGCTAATCCGCTTTAAAGTCAAGTCATTACTGACTGCCTTCGTTGAATCTTTTTTCCTGTCACCACAACCGCGTGTCGCTGTTGCCGTGTCAGTGGAGGCGCATTATAGGGACTTCTCGGCGGCTGACAAGCGCTAAATGCAAAAAAATTACCGAGTGGGGATTTTTTCAGCAAAGCGAATTAAAAGACGCCGTTATGCCGGATTTTTCGCCGCTAATTGCGATAAATCCTCACCGGACAGACTGGCGTACCATCAATTCCGGCGTCAACACCAATGCATTAGGTTCAGTATTGGGATGTTCCAGACGATACAAAAGTGTATCCACCGCTAATTCGCCGAGTTCATCTTTAGGTTGGTGAACGGTAGTTAGAGGTGGTGACATATAGCGGGCCAGTTCAATGTCATCGTAACCAATAACCGCCATGTCTTGCGGAATAGAAAGCCCAGCCTGATAAAGCGCATGGTAAACGCCAACGGCCATCGCATCGTTACTGGTGAACACCGCTTCAGGTTTATCTTCCAACGCTAACAACTGCTGCATAGCGCGGTAGCCCGCTTCAAACTCAAAGTCGCCGAAAATTTCATAGTCAGCGGGAATGAATAGCCCAGCGAGCTGCATCGCCTGTCGATAACCTTCTAATCGATTATAGGCGGTCGTCTTGTCTTTCGGACCCGCAATGCAGGCTATCTTTTTATAGCCACGAGAAATGAGATAATTGGTCGCGATCTCCCCACCGAGCAGAGAGTTATCTTTAATGACGTCCATGACGCCCTCAAAGGGGGCCCAATCCATCATGACCATAGGTATAGAAGGATAGCGGCTCATCATTTCGGGCAAAGGGCGATGGCTTTCGGTGCACATCAACAGTACGCCGTCGACCCGCTTTTGCAGCAGCGTTTCGAGACTATGGCTCATTCTGTCGCGATCGCCTTCGGTATTGCACAGAATCAGGCTATAGCCTCGCTCATAACAACAGCGCTCTACGCCACGAACCACTTCGGCATAAAACGGGTTATTACTGGCAGTGAGCAACATGCCGATGGTGCGGGTCTGGTTTATTTTCAGACTTCTGGCCAGCGCAGACGGCGCATAGTTGAGATCCTCAACGGCCTTCATCACTTTTTCGCGAATGGTGTCGCTGACAAAGCGATTGTTATTAATGACGTGAGATACGGTAGAAGTAGAAACGCCCGCAAGACGGGCGACATCTTTCATGGTGGCCAAAGATCACCCCTGGGTTTGCAAAAATGCGTCGATCTCTTCACGCCACGGGACAGAGGGCTGAGCGCCTCGCCGAGTAACGGCTATCGCCGCTGCCGCATGGGCAAATTTTACTGCGGAGGACATGGGCTTATTTTCCAGCAATGCAGTCACTAACGCACCGTTAAACGTGTCTCCGGCGGCGATAGTATCCACGGCTTTTACACGATATCCCGGAATTCTCTGCCCCTGACCGTTTTCACTTAACCATACGCCACGACTACCCAATGTGATGAGAACCGTTTCAATGCCTTTATCGTGCAGAACCTGTGCTGCGCGAGCCGCATCGTCTTCCGTCTCAACGGTAATTCCCGTCAGGAACTGTGCTTCGGTTTCATTCGGCGTGATCATATTGACCAGCGATAACAGTTCATCAGGCAGTTCACGGGCAGGGGCGGGGTTAAGAATCACTTTCGTTTGGTGTTCATGCGCCAGTTTAGCGGCCGCAATGACCGTTTCCAACGGCGACTCAAGCTGCATAAGCAATGCTGAAGCATCAATAATGTGTTGCTGATGACGATGAAGATAATCAGGCGTCACAGCAGCATTCGCGCCGGCATTAATCGCGATCATGTTCTCAGCGTCGGCGTTAACAAAAATCAGTGCAACGCCGGTTGTTTCCCCGGAGATAGCCTCAACAGCGGAAACATCGATATTGTCCTTGGATAGCTGCTGGCAAATACGGGTGCCGATATCATCTTCTCCAACGCAGGCAATAAAGGCGATGTCTGCACCGCTTCGACCAGCGGCAACGGCCTGATTGGCACCTTTCCCACCGAAAGCAACGCTATATTGCTCACCGATCACCGTTTCGCCTGGACGGGGAAATTGCTCAAGATTGAGAATATGGTCAGCATTAATACTGCCCAGCACCACCAGCTTACCCGTTTTCATTGTGTCGAATCCCGCTACGTTAATAATGCGCCACCACAAACGGGTGGCGCGAGCCCTGCTTTATACCCGTCATACTTCAAGCTGCTTGTGCGTTGGTTGCCCTTACTCACCCCAGTCACTTACTTGTGTAAGCTTCTGGGGATTCATGCGGTTACCGCCTTCATGCAACTCGAATTATTTAGGGTATATTTTTAATTATTTTGCTACCAGCTTCAGGTCAACCGGAATGATGGCCTGAGGTTTTTCACCTTTCAGCACTTTCGCAGCCGTTTCGATACCGATCACACCGATCTGATCAGGACGCTGAGCAACTGTCGCAGCCAGCTTGCCTGACTCAACAGCCTTCACGCCATCCTGAGTGCCGTCAAAGCCGACAACCAGCACATCTGTTTTACCTGCGGTTTGCAGTGCACGCAGTGCACCCAACGCCATTTCATCGTTCTGAGCAAATACGGCCTGAACGTCAGGGTGCGCGGTCAGCAGGTTCTGCATCACGTTCAGCCCTTTAGTACGGTCGAAGTCAGCAGGTTGGCTGGCCAGCATAGCGAATTTATTTTTCTCAGCAGATTTCATGAAACCGGCCCCACGCTCGCGCGCGGCAGACGTTCCAGCGATGCCTTCCAGCTGAATCACTTTAGCGCCTTCACCCAATTTCTTGGCAATGAAGTCACCGGCAACTTTACCGCCGAAGGCGTTATCAGAAGCCACGTGGCTCACAACTTCACCACTGCTCGCAACGCGGTCCAGCGTAATAACAGGGATCTTGGCCTGATTAGCCATTTTAATCGCATTACCTACTGCATCAGAATCGGTCGGGTTGATCAGCAGAACTTTGGTTCCACGTACCGTCAAATCCTGAACGTTAGCCAGTTCTTTTGCTGGGTTATTCTGGGAATCCAGCACAATCAGCTCGTAACCCAGTTTGTCAGCTTCTTTCTGCGCACCCTCTTTCATTGAAACAAAGAACGGGTTATTCAGCGTAGAAACCACCAGAGCAACCGTATCTTTGGCCAAGGCATTAGCACTGACAGTCGCGCTCAGCGCAACAGCGGAAACCAGAGTAGCCAGCTTTTTCATATTCATAACTCAATTCCTGTGTGAATGAAGGTTATTTACTGCTTTTGTTATCTACCAGAACCGCCAGCAAGATGACGACTGCTTTAACGATCATTTGGTAGTAAGAAGAAACACCTAATAAATTCAGTCCGTTGTTGAGGAAACCAAGGATAAGTGCGCCGATCAACGTACCAACGATACGCCCTTTTCCTCCAGCCAGACTGGTGCCGCCCAATACTACAGCCGCGATAGCATCCAGCTCATACCCTGTGCCCGCCGTCGGCTGTGCAGAGGACAAACGTGCGACTTCGATAATTCCCGCCAGGGCAGACAACAGCCCACACAGGGAATAGACAATAATTTTGACTTTATCAACACTGATGCCGGACAAACGGGTGGCAGACTCGTTGCCGCCCAGCGCATAGATATAGCGCCCCAGACGCGTATGGTGCAACATGTACCAGGCTGCCGCGAACACGATAGCCATGATCCAGATTGGCGTCGGAATCCCCAGCGGACGACCGATACCAAACCAGCCAAACGCATCTGCTACGTCGGAAAAACCGGTATTAACCGGGCTGCCGTTGGTATAAACCATCGTCACACCGCGAAGTAACAGCATCATGACCAACGTGGCGATAAACGCCTGCACTTTGCCTTTAGATACAATAACCCCCGTACCCGCACCAATCAGCGCCCCCAGCGCCAGTGCACCAAACACTGCCACCAGCGCATTGACTTCAAGCCCGACGATGGAAGCTGCTACGGCACCGGTCAATGCCAGCAGGGAACCCACGGACAAATCAATGCCCGAGGTCAGAATCACCAGCGTCATGCCGACGGCCATGATGGCGTTCACCGACGTCTGCTGGAGAATATTGAACAGGTTGTTCAGGGTAAAAAAGTTAGGGCTCATGGCGGAAACAACCGCAATCAGGATCAGGAGCGCGATCAGCGATTTCTGCTCCAGTAACCACTCTTTGCTGAACCAGCGTTTTGCCGCGATAGATTGAGAACTCATGTCTGACTTACTCCTGCTTTGCGCCGTATTGCTTACCAACGGCCGCGGCCATCAGTGCTTCCTGGGTTGCTTGCTCAATAGGGAAATCACCGCTCAAGCGCCCTTCATGCATCACAATGATGCGATCGCTCATTCCCAAGACTTCGGGCATTTCGGATGACACCAATATGATGCTCAGCCCTTCTTCTTTGAATTGATTGATTAACTGATAAATCTCTTTCTTCGCCCCGACATCGACGCCACGCGTCGGTTCATCGAGGATCAGGACATTTGGGCGCGTCATCAGGCCACGGGCAATCGCCACTTTCTGCTGATTACCGCCGGAAAGCAGGCCGATAGGCTGCTCCATCGAAGGCGTTTTCACGTTGAACAGGCGAATAAAGTCGGCAACGGTCAGTTGCTCTTCGGCATGTTTCAAACGACCGCCCGCATGGCTGAAATAGCGCAGTGCGGTTAAGGACATGTTTTCTTTTACTGACATGCCCAGCACCAGACCATCACGTTTGCGGTCTTCGGAAATGTAAACGATGCCGTTCGCCAGGCCATCCTGCGGTTTACGGGTCACTACGTCGCGGCCATCCAGCGTCACATTACCGCCAGTTCGCGGCAGTGCACCGTAGAGAATCTTCATCAGTTCGGTACGGCCCGCACCCATCAGCCCTGCGACACCCAGAATTTCGCCTTTCCGCACCGTAAAGCTGACACTGTCAACGCCCGGCCCAGACAGATTCTGTACCTTAAGGCGAACCTCTCCCGGCACTTTATTCGAACGTGGGTACTGATCTTCCAGCTTACGACCGACCATCATTTCAATCAGCGTATCTTCCTCTAAATCACTGACCGGACGCTCGCCGATAAACTGACCATCGCGGAACACAGTAATGTCATCGCAGATTTCAAAGATTTCTTTCAGACGGTGGGAAATATAGACAATGCCGCATCCCTGAGATTGCAGCTCTTTGATCACACTGAATAACGAAGCGGTTTCAGTATCTGTCAGGGCATCGGTCGGTTCATCCATGATGATGACTTTCGATTCAAAGCTCAGCACCTTGGCAATTTCTACCATTTGCTGATCGCCAATCGATAAATCCCCGACCATACGACGGCTGTTATAGCGCAGATTAAGGCGTTTCAGCAGCTTATCGGCTTCCGCATACATCTTGTTCCAGTCGATACGACCGAAGCGGTTGGTGAATTCACGACCAAGGAAGATATTCTCGGCAATCGTGAGTTGGGGAATCAGGTTAAGTTCCTGATGGATAATACCGATACCTGCTTCCTGGGACGCTTTCGGCCCGCTGAAATCGACCTCTTTCCCCAGAAAATGAATGCTGCCGGCATCTTTACGATAGATCCCGGTCAGAACTTTCATCATGGTGGACTTGCCCGCACCGTTCTCGCCCACCAGCGCCATCACTTTTCCCGGATAGACTTTGAGTGCCGCACCGGAAAGCGCTTTAACGCCGGGAAAAGATTTCGTGATGCCTTGCAGTTGCAGTAAAGGTTGCATTGATGCCTCAGAACGTTACGCCAGCACAAAGGATGACATTGGCATACGGAGAGCACTCTCCGCTGCGAATGATGGCCCGGCTTTTCCCGCTTTGGGTTTTAAATTCTTCATGGCTAACATAGTGCAATGCAATTGAGTTTCCCTGGTGTTGTTCAAGTTGCTTCAATTGATCGAGTAATGCGTCATGGACTGCGGGGTTCTTTTCAATAATTTCTTCCGCCAGAATAGCGGCCTCGACCTGCATTTCGCTGGTGACAACGCTAACCACCTGCAAAAACGTCGGCACGTTATGCGTCAACGCCAGATCGATACGGGTCGTCGTTTCAGGAATAGGTAAACCGGCATCGCCAATCACCAGGCTATCGGTATGCCCCAGTCGAGAAATCACGGAAGAAATATCTGAATTCAATAATGCTGCTTTTTTCATCTTCTCACCCCACCAGCGAAACGTTTCGCTAATAACATTCTAGAAAAAGAAGTAAGAAAGGCAATGAAGAGATAAAAAAAATGTGATCACCATCGAAACGTTTCGCTAACAAAAAAAGAAAGGTAACGAGAGGTCGTTATAGGAGATTGATAAATAGAGAAATGGCGGGCAACAGCCCGCCAATAGGGAACAGAGGATAGTGCGTTAGAGTTTACGAATCTGCTTCACATCTACCCCAACAGCGTTGAATTCTTTATCCAACTCGCCTGAAATTTCCACTTTATCGGTAGGTGAAACCATCTGGCCATTCCAGCGTTTGTGATCGATCTCGACTTCCATCGTGCCCGTTGAATCACGGAACAGGTAGTTTTCATCGCCGAGCCGTTTTTCAATATTCCCTCTCAGCGTCACCCAAGTGTCATCACGCAAATCTTTAGCTTTATCTACCGTGGTGAGGGAACTCTGCGAATCGGTGAATCCCCCTTGATGTGTACCAACGGCTGGTGTTTCTGGATTGACGAAACCACCACCACTGCTTTGTGCAGCAAATGCTGGTGCAGAAATCAGAGCGGTAATCGCGAGTAACGCAGCTGCTTTTTTCATATTTACCTTCCTTATTTTGCCTGTCATTTCGCAGTCAACCTGCGGGAGTAATCGGTCTTCGATAAGGATTAAAACAAACCGTTCTTAACAGAATCTTAAGGAAGCAACTTTCGCATTGTTGTTTTTTTATATTGCCGGATATTGCCCAGTTTCAGTGATTTGACCTGTACACACCGGCTCTCTATTTCGTATAAAACCGGAAAAGGCATAAGCGCAACAGCAGCGCATTCTCTGCGAGGCAGCCATGAGAATATTGTTAATCGAAGACGATCGCTTGATTGGCGACGGCCTGAAAGCGGGGCTGAACAAACTGGGCTTTAATATCGACTGGTTTATGGAAGGTAAAGCAGGTGCAGCGGCATTGAAGGCGGCCCCCTATGATGCGGTGGTGCTCGATCTCAGCCTGCCGGGTATGGACGGGATGGATATTCTGCGCCAGTGGCGTCAGGCGGGCCATGACGAACCGGTACTGATTTTGACCGCCCGCGATGCGCTGGAACAACGAGTGGAAGGGCTACAACGAGGTGCCGATGATTATTTATGTAAGCCCTTTGCGCTGACAGAAGTGGCCGCTCGCCTGCAGGCGCTGATTCGCCGCCGTCACGGTCAGCTTCAACCGGCATTAACGCATGGTGCAATTTCCCTTGAGCAGGGGTCGCGGAGCGTCACGCTTAACAACGAACCGCTAATACTAAAATCTCGCGAACTGGCGTTACTGGAACTGTTTTTGCTCAATCCGAACCGCATACTCACGCGCGCACAGTTGGAAGAAAAACTCTATGGGTGGGACGATGATGTCTCCAGTAATGCGGTAGAAGTGCATATCCATCATCTGCGTAAAAAGCTGGGCAGCGGGTTTATCCGTACCGTGCATGGCGTTGGCTATCTTCTGGGGGATGCGCCATGAACCGACTCAGCCTGCGTTTACGCCTGATTGCAGGTTTTACGCTGCTGACATTGATTTGCTGGGGCGTAGCTAGTCTGCTTTCGTGGTATCAAACACGCCATAATATCAATGAGCTATTTGATACCCAGCAAATGCTGTTTGCCAAACACCTGGCCACCATGAATCCTGATGAATTGCGAATCCAGTCAATTTCTCTGCCCAAAACCAAAAGTCTGGTACATGAGAATCAGGGAAAGCAGGAAGATGATGCGCTGGCCTTCGCCATTTTTACCCGCGATGGGAAAATGGTACTGAACGATGGTGATAACGGCAAGGATTTCATTTTTAACTATACGCGCAACGGCTTCACCGACGGCAGATTACGCGATGACAATGACGCTTGGCGCATCGTTTGGCTGACGACTGCGGATAATCGCTACGTGATTGCTGTCGGGCAGGAGTGGGAATATCGTCAGGACATGACGCTGGATATTGTAAAAACCAACCTGATGCCCTGGCTGTTCGCCCTGCCGATCATGCTGGCGCTGTTGTTCTGGCTGGTCACGCGTGAACTTTCACCGCTAAAACGCATTACCGCCGAGCTTCAACAGCGTTCACCTGACGAAAGTACGCCGCTGGCGACGCAGCACATCCCGCAAGAAGTTCGCCCGTTGGTCAACGCATTAAACCACCTGTTTTCCCGCATCAGCGACATGCTGGTTCGTGAACGCCGTTTTACCTCCGATGCGGCTCACGAATTGCGTAGCCCGCTGGCAGCGTTGAAAGTCCAAACCGAAGTCGCACAACTGGCGCATGATGATGAAGCCATGCGGCACCATGCGCTGGTCAATCTGGATAAAGGCATCGATCGGGCCACACGGCTGGTGGATCAGCTCCTGACGTTATCGCGGTTGGATGCCGAATCGTCTCCCGAGGGGATGCAGCCCATCCAGTTCAATGAACTCCTGCAACAGGCTGTGATCGCGCATTACCACACAGCGCAAACCGCGGGTATCGAGCTGACGCTGGATTTACCGGACACCCCGGTTATTCGGCAGGGCCACCCGCTGCTGCTGACTCTGCTGATACGCAATCTGCTGGATAATGCTATTCGCTACAGCCATGAAGGAGGAACGGTAAGCCTGACGCTGACAGAGCGCGGCTTTCAGGTTGCCGATAACGGACCGGGCATTAACGAGGAAGCGCTGGCAAGAATTGGCGAACGCTTTTATCGCCCGCCGGGGCAGGAGAAATCCGGCAGCGGTCTTGGGATTTCCATCGTAAATAACATCGCCAAACTGCACCACATGCGGGTCACGTTCACCAATCAGCCCGAAGGCGGGCTGGTTGTGTCGGTTAACTGGCAAAAGCTATAGGACGTTGCGTTGGGGTAAGATCGAGATACACGGTCGACCACGAGGCGAGGTGTCCCTGCGGGAACCTCATCCCCGTGTTTCCCTAATAACAAATAGCGAGTCGCTGCCTACGTGTTAACGATAGCGAGTATAGAGGGTTCACTTAAATCTCGACCTGTATCCCCAGCTCAATCAGCCTGTTCGGCGGTATTTCAAACTGATCCGCCGCTCGCAGCGCATTCCGGCTGAGCATCATGAATAGCTTACCGCGCAAGCGCAGATACCACGGGCGCTCTCCGATAATCAGCGATTCATTGGACATAAAGAAAGACGTTTCCATCATTTGGCAGGTTAACCCATCCTGCCAGCAGCGCTGAAAGACCTCTTCCACATCCGGTGTCTCACGCCAGCCATAGTTGGCAATCACGCGCCAGAACGTCGGCGAAAGCTGTTCAACCGTCACTCGACGCGCGTTAAGCACATAGGGCGCATCCTCCGTTCGCATGGTCAACAGCACCACGCGCTCGTGCAGGATCTTATTGTGTTTGAGGTTATGCAGCAGCGCGAACGGAATCACCCGAGTCGCGCGCGAGAAATACACGGCGGTTCCCGGCACACGCGTCGGCGGCGTTTTCTCCAGCGAGGCAATCATGGCATCCAGCGAGTTACCATGCTCATGCAACCGGCGCAGAAGCCTGAAACGCTCGCTTTTCCACGTCGTCATGATGATAAACATCACCATACCCAGCGCCAGCGGCAGCCAGCCTCCAGAGAGGATCTTGACCACGTTGGCCAAAAACATCGGCAAGTCGATAACCAGTAAGCCCGTCAGCAATACCCACGCCAGATAGCGATTCCAGAGCCAATTCTTCACCGCCACCGTACAGAACAGAATACTGGTAATCACCATCGTGCCCGTTACCGCAATCCCGTAAGCCGCAGCCAAATTGCCCGAATGCTCAAAGCTGACAATCACGATGACAACGGCGATATAGAGCATCCAGTTAATGGCGGGGATATAGATCTGACCGGATTCCATATCTGATGTGTGAACGATACGCATCGGCGGCAAGTAGCCCAGTCGCACCGCCTGACGGGTCAGGGAGAAAACACCGGAAATCACGGCCTGCGAGGCAATGATTGTCGCCAGCGTAGCCAATATCATCAGTGGAATCAGCGCCCAGTCTGGCGCCAGCAGGAAGAAGGGGTTCTTGATGGCTTCCGGGTCTTTTAACAGCAGCGCACCCTGCCCGAAGTAATTTAACACCAGCGATGGCAGCACCACCGTAAACCAGGCCAGACGGATCGGGAATTTACCGAAGTGGCCCATATCGGCATACAGCGCCTCGACCCCAGTAATCGCCAGCACCACGGCCCCCAGCGCGAAGAACGATACCGCTTTATATTCGATAAAGAAGCGCACGGCGTACATCGGGTTCAACGCCTGCAAGACTTCGGGGTTAGCAATAATGCTGCGCGCACCCAGTACGCCAAGCGTCAAAAACCAGATCAGCATCACGGGTGCAAACAGCTTGCCGACGCTACCCGTACCGTGTTTTTGAATGATAAACAGTAATGTCAGAACGATAATCGAGAGCGGAACGATATAGCTGTCCATTGAAGGTGCAGCGATTTCCAATCCTTCCATCGCCGACATCACCGAGATAGCGGGTGTGATGACCACTTCCCCATAGAAGAAGCTGCCGCCAATCAACCCCATGATGACCAGCACGGACGTCATGCGATCGGAGGTATTGCGCCCGGCTAACGACATGAGGGTGAGAATCCCACCTTCACCTGCGTTATCGGCACGCATCACATAGGTCAGATATTTCAGCGAAACAACGAGGACCAACAGCCAAAAGATCAGTGAAAGAAAGCCAAAGACCGAATCAGGCTCGACCCCAAAACCAAACTGCCCTGATAAACATTCCCTTAACGTATAAAGAGGGCTGGTTCCTATATCTCCATAAACCACCCCGATGGCCGCCAGCGTGACAGCCGGAAGCGAACGTTTATGTTCTGAGCTCATATCTATCTTCTGTTGTTAATCAGTCCGCGAAGCGCGTCATTCACAGCAACTCGTCCAAGAGCGCACAGTATGCACAAATCAGGGTAAAAACCCATTTTTATTCTGTGAATCGCCAGCTCAAGCCCCCCTGTAAAAGCGGGTTTATTGATTACTGTCGCCATTAGGTTGAATAATTCGTAAAAGTATTCTAATAAAAAACTGTGACCTGTCGTTTAATATTATTATTGTCTTTATAAAAATAGGGGCTTTATGACGCTCCACTTTCACTAATGCAGTGAGATTTAAAAATAAACGATTTCAGCACATCACTCACGGGGCTAACGGATTAATTATGCGTCAAACTGCGGCATTGGCTGAAAGAATTTCTCGTCTCAGTCATGCACTAGAACACGGGCTCTACGAAAGGCAGCACGCCATTCGTCTCTGTCTGCTGGCAGCACTAAGCGGAGAAAGTGTTTTTCTGCTAGGGCCGCCAGGTATAGCCAAAAGTATGATCGCCCGGCGCCTTAAATTCGCGTTTCGTCATGCGAACGCGTTCGAGTACCTGATGACTCGCTTTTCCACCCCAGAAGAGGTATTTGGTCCCCTTTCCATTCAGGCGTTAAAAGATGAAGGTCGCTATCAGCGCCTGACCGCTGGCTATCTGCCGGAAGCTGAAATCGTGTTTCTGGATGAGATTTGGAAAGCGGGCCCCGCGATTTTGAACACCCTGCTGACAGCCATTAACGAACGGCGCTTCCGTAACGGCAACAACGAAGACATTATCCCCATGCGCTTGCTGATCGCGGCGTCGAATGAACTGCCGGAGGCGGATGGCGGTTTGGAAGCGCTTTATGACCGCATGCTCATCCGCCTGTGGCTCGATCGTGTCCAGGAAAAACAGAATTTCCGAGCGCTCCTCGTGAACAACAGCAGCGAACGCGATAACCCCGTACTACCTGCTCTCAGTGTCAGCGATGAAGAGTACCAACAGTGGCAGAAAGACATTGATCACATCGCGCTACCGGAAGCCAGTTTCGAGTTGATTTACACATTGCGCCAGCAGCTTGATACGCTGGAACAGGCACCTTACATTTCCGATCGGCGCTGGAAAAAAGCCCTTCGTCTGCTTCAGGCCAGCGCATTTTTCTGCGGTCGAGATGCCATTACACCAGTGGATATCATTCTGCTGAAAGACTGTCTCTGGCATGACCAAAGCACCTTGGCGCTCATTGAGCGTCAGCTTGAGCTGTTGATCACCGAACACGCCTACCAACAGAGAAATCTGCTGTTCCGCCTACAGCAGGTGAATACCAAACGCCAGCAATACCAACGAGAACAAAGCGAACTACAGGCATTTTCGGTAGAGAAGCAGGGGCACTTCCTCGGCCGGAAAATTCACTACACGCTGCCAGAAACCATCATCACAGATACATTGGATCTGGTATTACAACGCCCACTGATCTTGCACGATATTGAAGTCAGCCATGTGATTCTTGAAAAGAATGCGCTGCAAAGCTGGCTACAGAAAGGGGGGGAGATTCGAGGTAAGCTCAACGGTATTGGCTTTACCCAACGTCTCGATCTGGCGGTGGACGATCGTCAGCATTTAACCATTCGCGACATCAGTCTGCAAACCTCTATTCTTTCTCTACCGGAAAAGCGAAACAGTGCACTTCCAGCCGAAATTACCGATGAATATGAAAAACTAGGTATGCAGTTGCGTGAACAGCGCCGCTTATTCAGTCAGCATCAGCCTTGCCTATTTGTCCAAGGTGAGTGGCTGGCCAAGATAGAAGCCAGTTTGCAACAGGTTGCCGATCTGATCGCTCAATCAAAGTAACAGGATTAACGCCAATGATCACGTTGGAATCACTGGAAATACTGCTGTCTATTGATGAAAACGAACTGCTGGATGAGCTAATCATGACGCTGCTGGCGACACCACAGATCGCGTTCTTTTTTGAAAAATTCCCCAGCCTGAAGTCATCATTACTCAACGATATCCCCAAATGGAAAGAAACCTTAAAGCAGCGCCTGCGTACCACCCAGATACCTCCGGAGCTGGAAAAAGAATTTAGTTGCTATCAACATTCACTATCACTCGACAATCGGACTTTCCAGACGCGCCTCCCTGAGATAATGGATACGCTCAACACCGTGGAATCACCGTTTATAGCCCAGGCTTCACAGCTTATCGACTCCCCTTACCCAGATCGAACCTTAGAACAGAAGCTCACCAATGGGCTTCACGCGCTCTTCCTACAGCGCTGGCGCTTAAGCCTCACCTTACAAACGGTTTCATTACATCAGCAGTTGATGGAACAAGAACGGGAAATTCTGCTGGATGAATTACAGCAACGCCTGACGCTCAGCGGTAAACTCGAACCCATTTTGGTTGAAAATGAAAATGGAGCCGGACGGCTCTGGGATCTCAGCGTAGCACAGCGTATTCACACCGACCCTCGCCCGTTATTGGATTTTGGCGCTTTCCTACAACGCCAACCAGAATTACAGAAACTGGCGGAACAACTGGGGCGCAGCAGGGAAACCAAATCCATCCTTACTCAAGATGCCCCACAGAAAGCCTTTCGGGTAAGCGTACGGGAACCCGCTACCGTGCCTGAACAGGTCAGTGGCATACATCAGAGCGATGACATTCTGCGCTTGATGCCAACCGAGCTGGCTGCTCTGGGCATCAGCGAACTGGAATTCGAGTTTTATCGTCGTCTGTTGGAACATCGCCTGCTGACCTATCGCTTACAAGGTGAGAACTGGCGCGAGAAAATCATGGAACGCCCTGTGATTCATCAGCGAAATGAACAACAGCCGCGTGGCCCCTTCATCGTCTGCGTTGATACATCAGGCTCGATGGGGGGTTTTAACGAACGCTGCGCCAAAGCCTTCTGCCTTGCGCTGATGCGCATCGCGCTCGCCGATAACCGCCGCTGCTACATCATGCTGTTTTCTACCGGTGTGGTGAAATACGAACTCACATCTGCGGATGGATTAGAGCAGGCGATACGTTTTCTCAGCCAATCCTTCCGTGGCGGTACGGATATGAGCGCCTGTCTGTCAGCATTATTGGATAAGATGGATGAAGCGCTTTGGCATGATGCCGATGCGGTGGTGATTTCAGATTTTATTGCCCAACGATTGCCGGATGAGGTGGTAAATAAGGTGAAAAGCCGCCAGAAGCAGCTACAGCATCGTTTCCATGCTGTAGCGATGTCCGATCACGGCAAACCCGGCATCATGCGCATCTTTGACCATATCTGGCGCTTTGATACCGGATTAAAAAGCCGCTTAATGCGCCGCTGGCAACACGGAAAAACGCATTAAATTAAAGCAGACCGGAAACTGACTCATGCAGCGGCTGTGGCCATACGCCGCACTGAACCTGACCAATGTGCGACAATTGCAGCAGCAGCATGACCAGACGAGACTGACCGATTCCCCCGCCGATCGTTTGCGGCATCTCACCGCGCAGCAGCGCCTGATGCCATTCCAGCTTCAGACGTTCTTCATCCTGCGTCAGCGCCAGCTGGCGTGTTAACGCTTCCGCATCGACACGGATGCCCATTGATGAAATCTCAAATGCATCGTTCAGAACCGGGTTCCACACAACAATATCGCCGTTCAGACCCGCCAGTTCCTGCTCGCCCGGCGTCGTCCAGTCATCATAATCCGGTGCACGCACATCGTGAGAGTGCCCGCTGGACAGCTTACCGCCAATCCCAATCAGGAAGACCGCACCCAGTTCTTTAGCGATAGCGCGCTCACGCCCTTTGGCATCCAGATCGGGGTAGCGCTGCAGCAACGTTTCGGTATGCACAAAATGAATCTGCTCTGGCAGGAAAGGCTGAATGCCAAACGCCTGATGTACCGCAGCTTCCGTTGCTTTAATGCCTTGATAAATACGCGTCACGGTCGATTTCAGATACTCCGCATTACGCTCGCCATCTCCCATCACGCGCTCCCAGTCCCACTGATCGACATAGACCGAGTGGATCGGGCTCAAACGATCTTCGTCCGGGCGCAGTGCCTTCATGTGGGTATAGATACCTTCGCCGAAGCTAAAATCATACGCACCCAGCGTTTTACGTTTCCATTTCGCCAGTGAGTGAACGACTTCAAATGTGGCATCTGGCAGGGCTTTAACCTTAACCTGCACCGCTTTTTCCGTACCGGACAAGTTATCCTGCGTGCCGTCGCCGATACGGCTGAGAATCGGTGCCTGGACTTCAATCAATCCCAAAAGCTGCTCCAACTGGCTGGAGAAGAAAGACTTAACGAAGCTGATTTGCTGTTGTTTTTCGATGTACTGCTTTTTCATTGCCACGTCTCTTATTCATCGTATTTAGTTATTCATTAAGCAATAAAAACTGCCAGTCATTCAATAATCTTATGGATAAATTGCACTTGTGCTTTTAATCCGTCATTTTAGAGCGGTATAAAATCATTATTCGCTAAAATAGGAGGCTCAAAGTGGCAGAAATTTATCAGATCGATAATCTCGATCGCGGCATTCTTTCCGCCTTAATGGAAAATGCACGCACGCCTTATGCCGAACTGGCAAAACAATTTTCCGTTAGTCCGGGGACGATCCACGTTCGAGTGGAGAAAATGAAGCAGGCGGGCATCATTGTCGGTACGCGTCTGGACGTGAACCCAAAACAGCTGGGCTATGACGTATGCTGTTTTATCGGCATCATTCTGAAAAGCGCCAAAGATTATCCCTCTGCGCTGGAGAAGCTGAACAATCTGGAAGAGGTGGTCGAGGCCTACTACACCACTGGGCATTACAGCATCTTTATTAAGGTCATGTGCCGCTCGATCGAGGCGCTGCAACATGTGCTTATCAACAAGATCCAAACAATTGACGAAATTCAGTCCACCGAAACGCTAATCTCCCTGCAAAACCCCATTATGCGGACGATCGCGCCGTAATGCTTTTTTCCTATACCCATATTATCCACAGGTAGATCCCAGCCAGATCACAGCGTACAATGTCCCGTCTTTTATCGGATGGGATCGCTATGGCAGACATTACCTTAATCAGTGGCAGTACCCTTGGCAGTGCCGAATATGTTGCAGAGCATTTGGCTGAACTGCTGGAGAAGGATGATTTTTCCACTGAAATTCTGCATGGCCCTACGCTTGATGCACTACCTGAAAGCGGTATATGGCTGGTGGTGACGTCTACACATGGTGCAGGAGAATTCCCTGACAACCTGAAAGCACTGTTTGAACAGCTGGAACAGCAAAAGCCCGATCTTTCTCAGGTGAGTTTCGGTGCGATAGGGATCGGTAGTAAAGAGTACGACACGTTCTGTGGCGCGATCCAAACAGCGGATCGTGTATTGGCTCAATTAGGTGCCAAACGGATCGGTGAAATCCTCGAGATCGACATCACCCAGCATCAGATTCCAGAAGATCCAGCAGAAGAATGGCTAGGATCGTGGGTTAATTTACTCAAATAAGATGAAATATTCGGCAGTTGAATGTGGATAACTATGCTTAATTCAGGTGTAAAAGCCGTAGTTATCCCAATAACAACCCAAGTATGTTTTTTGTCCTGTGCATAAACCCGCATTAAGATCCCAGCTTATACTGTCCAGGATCACCGATCATTCACAGGTAAGGATCAACGCCATTCTCTTGATCTTTAATATGAATAATCACTTATCCACACAACATGACGATCCTAATAAGAGATCTAATAAAGAGATCTTTAAATAAAAAGATCTTTCTTTAATTAACGAGGATCCAACGGACTTGGTCGTTGGCTCAAAGTTGAGTAGAATCCCCATCCCAGGGCAAATAACGATCGTTCGCCACTCATCATTCGCGATAATGCGAGGAGCAGTACCATGTTTTATCCAGATCCATTTGACGTCATCGTGATCGGTGGCGGTCATGCCGGAACAGAAGCAGCAATGGCTTCTGCCCGAATGGGCCAACAGACGCTTTTGCTCACACACAATATTGATACGCTGGGACAAATGTCTTGTAACCCGGCGATTGGCGGTATTGGAAAAGGTCATCTGGTTAAAGAGATCGATGCCATGGGAGGCTTGATGGCGCGTGCCGTCGATCAGGCTGGTATACAGTTTAGGATACTAAACAGCAGTAAAGGTCCGGCAGTCAGAGCAACGCGCGCACAGGCTGATCGCGTGCTCTATCGTCAGGCGGTTCGCACCGCACTGGAGAATCAGCCAAACCTGACGATCTTCCAACAGGCCGTTGACGATCTGATTGTGGAAAACGATCGTGTCGTCGGTGCTGTTACCCAGATGGGACTAAAATTCCGTGCAAAAGCCGTGGTGTTGACGGTAGGCACTTTCCTTGATGGCAAAATTCATATCGGGCTGGATAACTACAGTGGTGGTCGTGCAGGCGATCCGCCTTCTATTCCGTTAGCACGTCGGCTACGTGAACTGCCTCTGCGCGTCAACCGCCTGAAAACCGGTACGCCGCCACGTATTGACGCCAGAACCATCGATTTTAGCGTGCTGGCTCAACAGCACGGTGACAACCCGATGCCGATTTTCTCGTTCCTGGGTACGGCGAGCCAGCATCCGGCACAAATGCCGTGCTACATCACGCATACCAATGAGAAAACCCACGATGTGATCCGTAATAATCTGGATCGTAGCCCGATGTATGCCGGGATCATCGAAGGGATCGGCCCACGCTATTGCCCGTCGATTGAAGACAAAGTCATGCGCTTTGCCGATCGAAATACGCATCAAATCTTTCTTGAACCGGAAGGCCTGACCAGCAACGAAATTTATCCTAACGGAATCTCAACCAGTTTGCCGTTTGACGTCCAGTGGCAGATTGTTCGTTCAATGGCAGGGATGGAGAATGCGCGCATTGTTCGTCCTGGCTATGCGATTGAGTACGATTTCTTCGATCCTCGCGATCTGAAACCTACGCTGGAAAACAAATTTGTTCATGGCCTGTTCTTCGCTGGACAGATCAACGGAACAACAGGTTATGAAGAAGCGGCCGCACAAGGCATGCTCGCTGGGCTGAATGCAGCTCGATTGGCTGCCGATAAGGAAGGCTGGTCTCCACGTCGCGATCAAGCTTATCTCGGCGTACTGGTTGACGATCTCTGCACACTGGGGACGAAAGAGCCTTACCGTATGTTTACCTCGCGTGCTGAATATCGTCTGATGCTGCGCGAAGATAACGCCGATCTGCGTTTGACTGAAATGGGTCGCGAGCTGGGGATGGTCGACGATCATCGCTGGGCACGTTTCAACGAGAAGCTCGAGAATATTGAGAAAGAGCGTCAGCGTCTGCGCGACATTCACGTTCACCCACAATCTGAGCAGCTAGATCAAGTCAACTCACTGCTGAAAACGCCGTTGTCCCGTGAAGCGAACGGTGAAGAACTGCTGCGTCGCCCGGAAGTGGATTACGTTCAGCTTACTGCGCTACCGCTGTTTGCTCCAGGATTAACCGACGAACAGGCCGCAGAGCAGGTTGAAATTCAGGTCAAATACGAAGGATATATTGCTCGCCAGCAGGATGAAATCGAGAAACAGCAGCGTAATGAAAATGCACTGCTGCCTGCCGATCTGGATTACAAACAGGTGAGTGGATTGTCCAATGAGGTGATTGCCAAGCTGAACGATCATAAACCGTCGTCGATCGGTCAGGCTTCACGGATTTCTGGCATTACGCCTGCGGCGATCTCCATTCTGCTGATCTGGCTTAAAAAACAGGGTCTGCTGCGCCGTAGCGCCTGATTTAAGGTAAACTTATCCCCTAAATAGCCGGTTCTCCGGCTATTTTTATTATTAACCTCATATTTTTCATCGGGATCTTATTGTGCGCAACACACTCGATAATCTGCTAAACGCGGCTGGCATTGTGATTTCAGATAAGCAAAAAAATCTTCTGATACAGTATGTTGATATGCTGAATAAGTGGAATAAAGCTTACAACCTGACGTCGGTACGCGATCCGCAGCAAATGCTTGTCCGCCACATCATGGACAGTATCGTGGTTGAGCCACATTTACACGGACAGCGTTTTATCGATGTGGGTACCGGACCTGGGTTGCCGGGAATTCCATTGGCCATTGTTCGCCCTGATTCGCATTTCACTTTGCTGGATAGCCTGGGTAAGCGTGTGCGCTTCCTGCGTCAGGTTCAGCATGAACTACAGCTTGAAAACATTACGCCAGTGCAGAGTCGCGTTGAGGCGTTTCCAGCAGAACCCCCTTTTGATGGGGTGATCAGTCGGGCATTTGCCTCTTTGCAGGACATGATTAGCTGGTGCAGCCATCTTCCGGCCAGACCGACAGGGCGGTTTTATGCTCTAAAAGGCGTACTTCCAGAGGATGAATTGTCATCCTTGCCACAAGATGTCCTATTAGATCAGGTTGTTCGCTTATCCGTTCCCGATCTGGAAGGTGAGCGCCATTTGGTCGTGCTTAAACCAAACTAATTTTGTTTTTTATCAAAAAAATTATAACTAAATATTGCATGTCAGGATGCCACCTCGTCTATCGGTGGCATTGTTCTGGAACGTATCGCGATCACTGAAATTTTACATCTTCGTTTTTTCAGCGTTGTCCTTTTGCTTTCGCACTGAATAATAACGAGCGAAAATAAATCATCGGCATCAAAATTTAGTTGTTTTTGTGTTAATTGAGTAAAAAAACGATATCAATAATGTCAATAGGTGGTTGAAACGTTGTTTATTGCGATTTTTGGATGGTGTTTTTATTAAATTATTGAAATTAAATAAAATAAATACGTTTTATTGCTAAGGACAAAAAAAGATACATCCTGTTGTAAATATTCGTAAGCCCTTTTATGTGAGTCATATCACAGATTGGAGGCCTTTAGAAATTAATGACACCAGACATGAGTCGCGAGGATTGTTAGTAAAAACGGGGCTTCAGAAAGAAATTTAAATAATTGTTCACCTTTTCGCTACTTATCGATTGAATTCGCAGGTATGACCCGTATAATTTGCTCGTTTTTTGCTGCTTGACTCAGTGGTGTAAAGGCAGTTTTATACGTCATTCGGTATACCTCTGAAAAGGTACGGAGAGAGCAAACGTCATGCCTGTATCCCTTTACAGCGGAAAAGTAGCCTTAAAGCTGCTGTTGTTACAGTTAGTGACTTTTGCTTTGTTGAGTGCTGTTTTCAGCCTCAATAGCGTCAACGCTGCTGCTTCTGCATTAGGCGGAGGATTGGCAGCCTGGTTACCGAATGTGTTGTTTGTGCTGTTTGCCTTGCGTCATCAGTCACACAAGCCTGCTGAAGGGCGTGTGGCCTGGTCATTCGCGATTGGCGAGGCGCTTAAGGTATTTATCACCATTGCACTGTTAGTGGTGGCGTTAGGCGTGTTTAAAGCGGCATTCTTTCCGCTTGGCCTGACTTATTTATCGGTGCTGGTTATGCAGATCGTGGCACCGGCCGTAATTAATCGTTGCCGTAATTAACAACAAAAGGGTAAGAGACATCATGGCTGCTGGAGAAATCTCTACTCCGCAAGAGTATATCGGTCACCACTTGCAGCATTTGCAGGTCGGGACGGGTTTTTGGGCGATCAACGTCGATTCGATGTTTTTCTCCATCGCTCTTGGGGTCCTCTTTCTGGTTATCTTTCACCGCGTAGCGAAACGTGCGACCAGCGGTGTGCCAGGTAAGCTGCAAACGGCTGTCGAACTGATTATCGGTTTCGTTGATGGCACCGTACGCGATATGTTCCATGGCAAAAGCAAACTGATTGCTCCTCTGGCGCTGACCATTTTCGTCTGGGTTTTCCTGATGAACCTGATGGACCTGCTGCCTATCGATCTGTTGCCGCAAGCCTGGGCGGGCATTTATAGCCTGCTGGGATACGATCCGGCGCATGCTTATCTGCGTGCTGTGCCGACAGCCGACGTGAACATCACGCTGTCGATGGCGCTTGGGGTGTTTATTCTGGTTCTGTTCTACAGCATCAAAATGAAGGGTCTCGGTGGTTTTGTTAAAGAACTGACCATGCAGCCGTTCAACCATCCAGTATTTATTCCTATCAACCTGATTCTTGAAGGTGTCAGCCTGCTGTCCAAACCTATTTCCTTAGGCTTGCGACTGTTTGGCAATATGTATGCGGGTGAGTTGATCTTCATCCTGATTGCCGGTCTGTTGCCGTGGTGGTCACAATGGCTGTTAAATGTGCCTTGGGCTATTTTCCACATTTTGATTATTACGCTTCAGGCTTTTATTTTCATGGTTCTGACGGTTGTTTATCTCTCGATGGCATCTGAAGAGCATTGATTTTCTTTCAACAAATAACGTTTTTAACTGAAACAAACTGGAGACTGTCATGGAAAACCTGAGTGTGGATCTGCTGTACATGGCTGCCGCGTTAATGATGGGTTTGGCGGCAATCGGTGCTGCGATCGGTATCGGCATTCTGGGTGGTAAATTCTTGGAAGGTGCTGCTCGTCAGCCTGACCTGATTCCTTTACTGCGTACACAGTTCTTTATCGTCATGGGTCTGGTTGACGCCATCCCGATGATCGCTGTTGGTCTGGGGCTGTATGTGATGTTTGCGGTGGCCTAAGCAGAATGTTTTCTGCTGAGGTTAAAACATCAACTTATTTAACTTTGAAAGAGGCATTGTGCTGTGAATATTAATGCAACAATCCTCGGCCAGGCCATTGCGTTCGTCCTGTTTGTCTGGTTCTGCATGAAGTATGTATGGCCGCCTATGATGGCAGCCATCGAGAAACGTCAAAAAGAAATTGCTGACGGTCTGGCTTCTGCTGAACGTGCCAAAAAAGATTTGAACTTGGCTCAGGCCAATGCGACAGATCAACTGAAGAAAGCCAAAGCGGATGCTCAGGTTATCATCGAGCAGGCGAACAAACGCCGTGCTCAGATCCTGGATGAGGCGAAAGCTGAAGCGGAAGCTGAACGTAACAAGATTGTGGCGCAGGCGCAGGCTGAAATCGAAGCCGAACGTAAACGTGCTCGTGAAGAGCTGCGTAAGCAAGTTGCCGTATTGGCGATTGCCGGTGCCGAGAAAATTATTGAACGTTCCGTGGATGAAGCTGCTAACAGCGACATCGTTGATAAACTGGTCGCTGAACTGTAAGGAGGGAGGGGCTGATGTCTGAATTTGTCACGGTAGCTCGCCCCTACGCCAAAGCAGCTTTTGACTTTGCGGTTGAGAATCAGGCCTTGGATCGCTGGCAGAACATGCTGGCGTTTTCGGCCGAAGTGGCGCGCAATGAGCAGATTGCCGAGTTGCTTTCTGGTGCGGTTGCACCGATTGAGCTGGCGAAAACATTTATTGCCGTTTGTGGTGATCAACTTGATGAAGCCGGTCAGAACCTGATTAGGGTGATGGCCGAAAACGGACGTTTACCAGTGCTTCCTGAAGTACTGGAACAATTTATTCAACTGCGGGCAACTCTGGAATCGACGGTTGACGTCGATGTGATTTCTGCCAGCACGTTGAGTGAGCAGCAGCAATCAAAGATCGCTGCCGCTATGGAAAAACGTCTGTCACGCAAAGTGAAGCTGAATTGCAAAATTGATAAGTCTGTCATGGCCGGCGTGGTTATCCGCGCGGGCGATATGGTGATAGATGGCAGCATTCGCGGTCGTCTGGAACGTCTGGCAGACGTCTTGCAGTCTTAAGGGGACTGGAGCATGCAACTGAATTCCACCGAAATCAGCGAACTGATCAAGCAGCGCATTGCTCAGTTCAATGTGGTGAGCGAAGCTCACAATGAAGGTACTATTGTTTCCGTCAGTGACGGAATCATCCGCGTCCACGGTCTGGCAGACGTGATGCAGGGAGAGATGATCTCTCTGCCGGGTAACCGTTATGCGATCGCACTGAACTTGGAGCGCGACTCCGTTGGTGCGGTAGTCATGGGTCCGTATGCGGATCTGGCTGAAGGCATGAAAGTAAAATGCACCGGCCGTATTCTTGAAGTTCCAGTTGGTCGCGGCCTGCTGGGTCGTGTGGTCAACACGCTGGGCGCACCGATTGACGGTAAAGGCGCACTGGATCACGACGGTTTCTCTGCGGTTGAAGCGATTGCGCCTGGCGTTATCGAACGTCAGTCCGTTGATGAGCCGGTACAAACGGGTTATAAGTCCGTTGACGCCATGATTCCAATCGGTCGTGGTCAGCGTGAGCTGATTATCGGTGACCGTCAGACGGGTAAAACCGCACTGGCCATCGACGCCATCATCAACCAGCGTGATTCCGGCATCAAATGTGTGTACGTCGCTATCGGCCAGAAAGCGTCCACGATTTCTAACGTGGTTCGTAAACTGGAAGAGCACGGCGCACTGGAAAACACTATTGTTGTTGTTGCTACCGCGTCTGAATCTGCTGCTCTGCAATATCTGGCACCGTATGCCGGCTGTGCGATGGGCGAGTACTTCCGTGACCGTGGTGAAGATGCGCTGATTATTTATGATGACCTGTCTAAACAGGCCGTTGCTTATCGTCAGATTTCTCTGCTGCTCCGTCGTCCGCCAGGTCGTGAAGCTTATCCTGGTGACGTTTTCTATCTCCACTCCCGTTTGCTGGAGCGTGCATCGCGCGTTAACGCCGATTACGTTGAAGCATTCACCAAGGGTGAAGTGAAAGGGAAAACCGGTTCGTTGACCGCTCTGCCGATCATCGAAACGCAAGCGGGTGACGTTTCTGCGTTCGTTCCGACCAACGTAATTTCGATTACCGATGGTCAGATCTTCCTGGAATCCAACCTGTTTAACGCCGGTATTCGTCCTGCGGTCAACCCAGGGATCTCCGTATCCCGTGTGGGTGGTGCAGCACAGACCAAGATCATGAAGAAACTGTCCGGTGGTATTCGTACCGCTCTGGCACAGTACCGTGAGCTGGCAGCATTCTCTCAGTTCGCTTCCGATCTTGATGATGCAACCCGTAAGCAGTTGAGCCACGGTCAGAAAGTGACCGAGCTGTTGAAGCAGAAACAGTATGCGCCGATGTCTGTCGCACAGCAGTCTCTGGTTCTGTTTGCGGCGGAACGTGGTTATCTGGAAGATGTTGAGCTGTCGAAAGTCGGTAGCTTTGAAGCGGCACTGTTGGCTTATGCTGACCGTGAGCATGGCGAACTTCTGCAACAAATCGACCAGACTGGCGCTTATAACGATGAGATCGAGGGCAAGTTTAAAGGCATCCTCGATACTTTTAAGGCAACCCAGTCCTGGTAACGCCCGGTGGCCTGCTGTAAAGCAGGCCGCAAGGCTTTGAGGAGAAGCAAAGATGGCCGGCGCAAAAGAGATACGTAGTAAGATCGCAAGCGTCCAAAATACGCAGAAGATCACCAAAGCAATGGAAATGGTCGCCGCTTCCAAAATGCGTAAATCGCAGGATCGTATGGCGGCCAGCCGTCCTTATGCGGAAACCATACGCAATGTGATTGGTCACCTTGCGTTAGGAAATCTGGAATATAAACACCCGTACCTGGAAGAACGCGACGTTAAGCGCGTTGGGTATCTGGTGGTGTCTACTGACCGTGGCCTGTGTGGTGGTTTGAACATTAACCTGTTCAAGAAACTGCTGGCTGATATGAAATCCTGGAGCGACAAAGGCGTTGAAACTGATTTAGCGCTGATTGGTTCCAAAGCGGTCTCTTTCTTCGGTTCGGTAGGCGGAAACATTGTTGCTCAGGTTACCGGTATGGGGGATAACCCTTCCGTATCAGAATTGATCGGCCCGGTTAAAGTTATGCTGCAAGCCTATGACGAAGGTCGTCTGGACAAGCTGTATATCGTAAGCAACAAGTTTATTAATACCATGTCTCAGGAACCGCTTGTTGTTCAAGTGTTACCGTTACCGCCTTCGGATGACGGTGAGTTGAAGAAGAAAGCCTGGGATTACCTGTATGAACCCGATCCTAAGTCGCTGCTGGATACCCTGCTGCGCCGTTATGTAGAATCTCAGGTTTATCAGGGCGTCGTAGAAAATCTGGCTAGTGAGCAGGCCGCGCGAATGGTTGCGATGAAAGCCGCGACCGATAACGGCGGTAGCCTGATCAAAGAGCTGCAGTTGGTATACAACAAAGCTCGTCAGGCCAGCATCACCCAGGAACTCACCGAAATCGTCGGGGGAGCCTCCGCGGTTTAAAGCAGGTTTACGAATTACGTATTGTCGAATTACGTAGAGGATTCAAGATGGCTACTGGAAAGATTATCCAGGTAATCGGCGCCGTGGTGGACGTCGAGTTCCCGCAAGATGCCGTACCGAAGGTGTACGATGCGCTTGAGGTAGAGAACGGCGCTGAAAAACTGGTGCTGGAAGTGCAGCAGCAGTTGGGCGGCGGCATTGTTCGTTGTATCGCAATGGGTTCTTCTGACGGCCTGCGTCGCGGGTTGAACGTGAATAACCTGGACCACCCGATCGAAGTACCGGTAGGTAAAGCAACGCTGGGTCGTATCATGAACGTATTGGGTGACCCAATCGACATGAAAGGCGACATCGGCGAAGAAGAGCGTTGGGCTATCCACCGTTCAGCTCCAAGCTATGAAGAGCTGTCAAACTCACAGGAACTGCTGGAAACCGGCATCAAGGTTATCGACCTGATGTGTCCGTTTGCCAAGGGCGGTAAAGTGGGTCTGTTCGGTGGTGCGGGCGTAGGTAAAACCGTAAACATGATGGAGCTGATCCGTAACATCGCGATCGAGCACTCCGGTTACTCCGTGTTTGCAGGCGTAGGTGAGCGTACCCGTGAAGGTAACGACTTCTACCACGAAATGACCGACTCCAACGTAATCGATAAAGTATCACTGGTGTATGGCCAGATGAACGAGCCGCCGGGTAACCGTCTGCGCGTAGCATTGACCGGTCTGACCATGGCGGAAAAATTCCGTGATGAAGGCCGTGACGTACTGCTGTTCGTCGATAACATCTACCGTTATACCCTGGCCGGTACGGAAGTATCCGCACTGCTGGGTCGTATGCCTTCTGCGGTAGGTTATCAGCCGACGCTGGCGGAAGAGATGGGCGTTCTGCAAGAACGTATCACCTCAACCAAAACCGGTTCTATCACCTCCGTTCAGGCCGTTTACGTTCCTGCGGATGACTTGACTGACCCGTCACCAGCCACCACCTTTGCTCACTTGGATGCAACCGTGGTACTGAGCCGTCAGATAGCTTCTCTGGGTATCTACCCGGCCGTTGACCCGCTGGACTCCACCAGCCGTCAGTTGGATCCGCTGGTTGTTGGTCAGGAACACTATGATGTTGCTCGTGGCGTGCAGTCTATTCTGCAACGTTACCAGGAACTGAAAGACATCATCGCGATTCTGGGTATGGACGAGCTGTCTGAAGAAGACAAGCTGGTGGTATCCCGTGCGCGTAAGATTCAGCGCTTCCTGTCTCAGCCGTTCTTCGTAGCGGAAGTATTTACCGGTTCTCCGGGCAAATACGTTGCCCTGAAAGACACCATCCGTGGCTTTAAAGGGATTATGGAAGGCGAATACGACCACCTGCCAGAGCAGGCGTTCTACATGGTTGGTTCCATTGACGAAGTCGTGGAAAAAGCCAAGAAACTGTAACGCCTTGTAGGAGGGTGACATGGCTATGACTTACCATCTGGATGTCGTGAGTGCAGAACAGCAAATGTTCTCCGGTCTGGTGCAGAAGATCCAGGTAACGGGGAGCGAAGGCGAACTGGGTATTTATCCGGGACATGCCCCTCTGCTCACTGCCATTAAGCCGGGTATGATTCGTATCGTTAAGCAGCACGGTGAGGAAGAGTATATCTATCTTTCTGGCGGCGTCCTTGAGGTGCAGCCGAATATTGTCACCGTACTGTCTGATACCGCTATCCGTGGGCAGGATCTGGATGAAGCACGTGCGTTGGAAGCGAAACGCAAAGCTGAAGATCATATCCGCAATTCGCATGGCGATGTGGACTATGCTCAGGCTTCCGCTGAGCTGACTAAAGCGATTGCGAAGCTGCGTGTTATCGAGCTGACCAGAAAAGCGATGTAACAGATAAACTTGCAATAATTGAAGGCCAGTCAGTTCACACTGACTGGCCTTTTTGCATTTAAGTCTATGTTACATATAAAAATGCCTGCTTTCGCAGTAATGCCGATCAGTTAAGGATCGGTTGACCGATCCAGTGGCTGTGTAAAAATCCGGAAATGCTCACCCGTTTCCGGATTTTTTTATGCACATTGGACAGGCTCTTGATCTGGTATCCCGTTA
>NZ_JAUMIO010000040.1:0-32879 GCF_032905925.1 Pectobacterium sp. HCp5_1 | reverse complement strand
TCATACGCAGTACCGGTATGACGACTGCGGGCGTCTGGCGGTGAAGCGGGAAACGCGCCCGGGGTTCAGGCCGAAGGAAACGTACTTTGACTGGGATGTGCAGGACCGTCTGGTGCGGGTGAGTCTGCCGGACGGGGCACGCTGGCGCTATCGTTACGATGCGTTTGGCCGCAGAGTCAGTAAGGTGCCAGAGGGCCAACTCTTGAATAGTTGGTAGAGATAAATCTAAATAGATGCTTCTCCACAGAAACAGGTGGAAAAGGTATTGCTATAAGGAAGGCTTGCGGACAATGACTGATTTAAAATTTAAAGAGTTAGATACAAAGTATGGCCGTATCTTCTCAAGAGATGCCTTAGTTATTAGAGATTATTCTATTCAACTTACACCTATGACGGTGAATATCAAAACCTCACTTTCTCTGAGTGGTTGTATTCCCTCAGTTAAAGATGCTCCTGACGCGTGTGTTGAGTTTTATTTTAGTGATGTAGAGAATGTATCTATATATAAACTTGATGATTTTCCTTATGAGAAATACACGCTTTCCAGCTTTGATGAGATTGAGGGGAAGTATAAAGAAAATAGGAAAAGGGTGATATTAAGTACATATGATCATGTTTTTGATATTATTGGCAATCTTGAGTTGAAATATGATTGATATAGAATTCGGAAGCGATCGCCACGATCCTTCCGGTTTTTATTTTATATGTTGGTCAGTCACTACAAATTAACCTGCGTCTCAATAATAATCCTCCCTCTTTCCACCGTGATGTGCATTCCTGTGATAAAGCCGGACTCTTCCAGCCAGCGGCCTTTCAGACTAATCGCTGAGGGAGGGGTGGGTCTGCTATTATCACGGTGTAGTAACGCTCTATTTTGGTTACTTATTCTCAAGAAGATGGCAGCGCGACTTCTCAAGAAGATGGCAGCGCGACACGGTTTGGTTACGATGTGGAAGGTACCTGACGGCAGTGACGGATGTGCTGGGTCAGCGCTACCAGTTCCGTAATGGGACGTTCTGTACTGAACAAAAGGAAGAGATCTGCCTCCATCGCCACTTATCCTAATTTTTAATAATTACCCTCTTAATTCTTATTATGTTTATTTATAATTCAAATTAATTATTAGCGGCGTAAATAAAAAAACTGAATATGTCATTCAGTTTTTTTATTGTATTCGCGTAAGAGTTTTATTCTATTGTTTCTACGCCATAGCTATGTAGTTAATTCCTTTTTTAAATTAATGTAAAGTAATGGGGTTGTTTTGTATATGATGAATAATGAATTAGTTTCATCGCTAATATTAAGTGAGTTAATTCAATATCGGCGTAGATTTACCCAGTCGACGAGACCAATTAGTGAAGAAGAGTCTCAGGTGACCCTGGTTCAATTACCCAGAATTCGTGCTTTTGTTGAAGAAGCACGTCAAATTGAACTCATTCTGCCTGCGTTTCCGTTTAAATCTCCTAGCCCTTATAAAGTGTTGGGCAGAATGCCAGATATGGCGGAACGTTTGTCCCTAATCTTCCTGAATTCGTTATGTCAGCGTATTCAGCTTTATTATCCACCCGGTGCGCATATCCGTATTTGTTCTGATGGGCATGTATTTGGCGATCTGATTGGGACCAGCGACGAAACGATTAATATTTATCAGGATGAGATTGAATATTTACTGCATGAACTGGGTGCCGTTCATCTCAGCGTTTTTAATCTTAAAGATGTAGAGAATATGGCGGCGCTCACCGCTGACTATGACCGCCTTCGCCAGCAACTGGTTGAGAATTACGCTGACTCAGAAGAGGAGGTGAAAGCGCAGCTCATGCAGAGCGAAGAAGGTTTGCAGCTTTACCGCTCAATGACCCGTTTCCTCTATGAAGATAGCCTGAGGCCTGACTATACCGGCTCTAACGCGGCGTTACAGAAAGATGCCAAAAAACGCGCGTGTAGCGTCATTCAACGCAGTTGGGCATGGGGCAATCTGCTTGCTGAACAATTTCCAGACGCCATCCGTTTGTCTATTCATCCGCAGCCTTCGGACAGCCTGAAGCTGGGTATTCATATGATGCCCACCAAGGACGATTGGTTGACCCCCTGGCATGGCGTAGCCGCCAATGTTAATGGGCAGTTTGTGTTAATGAAGAATATAGAAGCACAGCAACTGGATGGCGAAATCGTGGAAATTCGCGGTATGCCTAGCCATTACTTAGTTAAACAGCCTGATCTGGCATAAGCGCACTGTTCTCGCCTTATCGTTCATCGAGACATCGATATTGTCATCTTATAAAGGAATATACAGGGTGGAAAATAGCATGGACCGTTGCATTAAACCGCTTTCCCCTTTTGGTACGCTGCCGATCGAAGGTGTGTGCTTCCTTAATCAGCATGCGCTGGAATATCATCATGTCATGCCGGAAACGCAAAGCGCGTTTAGTAAGACGTTACGGCAAAATAACGCCTGAAATCCGTCACGCGTTATGGGGTAAAAGCGTGCCCCATAACGCTATTGCGAACCGTGTTTTTAAAATAGAATACGCGCACGGATGTTCTATCGCAGGGTTGCAGTAAATGAAGCTATTTTTGGCCGTGATTTTTCAGTATTGATGATTCCCCAGACCGGTTTTTCGGCAACAAAAACGGATGCGCTGACGCTGCTGAAACATTTGGATGTGACTACTTTCCGCAGTTCTTTTGGACCGAAACATTTCCCGAAGGGGACGTTGCTGAAAGATACCGGTGATTATGTGTTTAACCAGGAAAAAGACTGGGCAGAAGCCACAGATACAGATGGCAGTTGGACGTATTCGCTACGTATTATCTCGGAAAATGAAAAAGAAATTACAGTCTGTTTTGTGGATGATGCGCATGTGGGAAGTTACTTTTCAATGAACCCTTTCCTGATAAAGAAAACGAAAAATACTCAGTCGTACTCGATGACTAAACTTGAGCCTGGCACCGGAGGATGTGCGCTCAGTGAGGAATAATCATGATCGTCGTTGGTAAATGAACGACGTTATCCGAACGTTGCTAAAATAAGGAGCCGCTATAAGCCGCTCCTTTGTTGTTTCTATCTTGCCGTTTTACAGCGCTTTATCGGTCAACAAGTCGACCTTGCTGGCTGTTGAGACACGTTCAAGGTACGCGTGAACGTGAGGGCCAAACTGTACGCCTTTCACGATCGTGAGCGACAGTAAGATCGGGAACAGAATAAAGTCGGTGGTGGAAATGGTGCTGACGTTTGCCAGACGCGGCTCCAGTGCCTCGAGTTTCTGCTCCACTTCCGCAATCAGTTCCGGCGTTTTTGCGAGCAGTGCATCCAGATCGCCGAAGGCTTTTTCTTCGCGCAGGATGTAAGCATTGCGCGCCTCTGGCGTGGAAAGCTCTTTGAAATCGGCTTTCGTAAAACGGGGGACCGCAAGGTTAAACACCGCGCTGGAAACGGACTTGCACCAGGCTTCAATCTCAGCATCAACCGGTTTATCGGCGATTAACGGCGCTTGCTTGCTGTCGACATAGTGGACGATATCCATGCTTTCCGGCATGAAGCTGCCATCTTCTTTCTGCAGGATCGGCACCACTTTGCGACCCACCATGCGTGTTGGCGTGTCAACGTCGCCTTCCATAATGACAGATTGCTCAACAGGCAGATCTTTCAGGCCAAAAATCATTCTGGCTCTGACACAGAATGGGCAGTGTTCGTAAATGAAAAGTTTCATGCATCGCCTCGTAAGATTTTGAAAAAGGCTGCAAAAATTTGCCAGCCTTGTCATGACAAGTCACGCCATCAGAGTAATACCTGATGCGGTTGGCGGTAAAGCGAATGCGCCTGAAGATGGCAATGTCAGGGAAAAGAAGGGCGCAGTGCGGATCCGCCTTATCCTCGTAGGATTCCTGTATGATGCAGTGAAACTCCTTTTGCGGAAGAGAAATCATGGATCGCCTGAGCGCGCTGGAAACATTTATCTGCGTTTTTGAAACGGGGTCGTTTTCCGCCGCGTCCCGCAGGCTCGGTATTGGGCAGCCTGCGGTGTCCAAAGCGATCATGCAACTGGAAAATCAGCTGGCAACGCCGTTGCTGCTCCGTTCTACCCGAGGGCTGACGCCGACAGAAGCTGGACAGAATTTTTATGAGCAAATCGCCCCCGCGGTCAAGGTACTGGGGGATGCCCAAGAGCATGTGGTGAGCGGGAGCACGGCGCTGTCTGGGCGGCTACGCATCGGTGCACCCGTGACTTTCGCCAGACAGCTCATCATACCGCGGCTCCATGAATTCATGGCCGAGCATCCCCAGCTAAATATTGATGTCATTCTGGACGATCGCCCGATCGATCTGATTGCTGAAGGCATTGATGTGGCTCTGCGTTTGGGCGAAATGAAGGATTCAAGCCTGATTGCCCAGCGCTTGGCATCGTGTTCCATGCGCCTGCTGGCGACCCCTGACTATTTCGCGCGTCATGGTGTGCCAGCTTCTCCTGACGTTCTGGCTGCGTATCCTGCCGTTATCTATTTGCAGGGAGAGAGAACCGATCGCTGGATTTTTTCTCGGGATGGAACACAGACCACGGTATTCCCCAATGGGCGTATCCGAGTTTCTGCGGCGGAAGGCGTGCGTGCAGCGGTGCTATCCGGTGTAGGGCTGATTGTGGCGTCGGAATGGATGTTTGCACCAGAGCTTGAAAGCGGGCAGGTCGTCACCGCACTGGATTCATGGTCGCTGGGTAAGATGGATCTGTGGGCTGTCTACCCCGGAGGCCGCATGACATCAGCTCGCGCCAGAATTTTCACCGATTTCGTCAAGCAACTTTTTTCCTGAAATATTCCTATTCGGAATAGCTGATATCCATTTTACCTCTCTACTGGGAATGAGTCGGGCACCCTATGCTCTGCTCATCACCTGCCGATTTCCGGCAGGAAACACACAGACAGGTATGATGATGAGTACATTATCCAGAGAAGTCGATGTCAGCACGCAGCGGGCACCCAGCAAAGTATTGATTTTCTCAATGGCGGCAGCCAGTGGTATTTCTGTTGCCAATATCTATTACAACCAACCGATGCTGGGCGTGATCGGCGAAAGCTTTACGTCGAGCGGGGCAACCTCGCTGATTCCAACCGTGACGCAGTTAGGCTATGCCTTAGGGCTGCTGTTACTGGTTCCGCTGGGCGATAAGTTTGACCGCCGTCGGCTGATCGTGTGGCAATTTTTGATGCTGGCGTTGGCTTCTGCGCTTGCGGCCTTGTCGACATCGTCTGTCGCGTTATTAGGTGCTTCGCTACTTATCGGTTTTGGAGCGACCGCCGCGCAGCAGATTGTTCCGGCTGCGGCTGCGCTTGCCGATGCGAAACAGCGTGGTGCGATTGTCGGAACGGTCATGAGCGGTCTATTAAGCGGCATTCTGCTTAGCCGTACGATTGCGGGACTGGTGGCGGAAAGTGCGGGCTGGCGGGCGATGTTCTGGCTGAGCGTGCCGCTGGCGCTAGCGGGCGCGTGGGCAATGGGAAGAATGTTACCGGCTTCACCATCGAATCAAACCGTTCGTTACCGTGAGCTGATGCGTTCGCTGGTGACGCTGTGGCAGGATGAACGCGCATTGCGTAAAGCTACGCTGATTCAGGCGCTGTTGTTTGCATCGTTCAGTGCGTTCTGGAGCGTGCTTGCGCTGTATCTGGAAGGCGGACGTTTTCAAATGGGCGCTGCTGCTGCGGGCCTGTTCGGCGTGATTGGCGTAGCGGGAATTTTTGCGGCTCCGCTGGCGGGAAGACTGGCCGATAGAATCGGCAGCCGCCCGGTTGTGATTGCCGGCGCGTTGCTGACGCTGCTCTCATGGGCAATATTCATCGGTTTCAATTCCGTTATTGGCCTGATTATCGGTGTGGTCCTGCTCGATCTCGGCGTACAAAGTGCGCTAATTGCCAATCAACATGTGATTTACGGGCTCGGTGAAGCGGTCAGAGGCCGCATCAATACCGTATTCATGGGCGGGATGTTTCTGGGGGGCGCAGTTGGCTCCACGGTTGCGATGGCTGCATGGCATCAGGGAGGGTGGCTGATGGTCGGAGGGCTTGCCAGCGTTCTGGCAATTATGGCGCTGCTGGTTGCGCTGATGAAAACCCAAAAAAGCGTCATTACGAACGGGGAAAGCAGGCTGAAATAGCCAGATAGGAGGCTGGGAAGTCTCACCAATGTTGTTTTACAACCGGTAGATTAACCTTACTTGCTGATGACAATACTATACATTTGGCTTGCTATAGTCCTTCCATCCCTTGTCAGTACCTCACATCCCTGTGAGTGTTGTGTTAGTTAACCATCCCTGTCATTAGAATGACCTTGGCCCGCCTTGTGCGGGTTTTTTTTTGCCTGCTTTCTCGCTCGCGGCATTCATGTTGAGCGTGTCTATTCCGTGTCGTGATTAACTGAATGATCGGAAGCGACTTTGATAACGACTCGGTTTCTGCCTTCATGCTTGGCCTGATAGAGGGCATCGTCCGCGATTTTCAAGACGCTATCGATCTGCTCCATTCCCGGAATAAAACAGGTGACGCCTAGTGAAATCGTGATGTTTTCAGGAATCGGCAGCGGCATTTTTTCCACTTTTTTACGCAGCCGTTCAGCAATATCTGCGGCCTGCGTTATGTCCGTATCGGGCAGAAGTGTGAGGAATTCCTCTCCGCCAGTGCGGCAAACCAGATCGGATTCGCGCGAACCCTGTTTTATGTTTTTAGCCAACAGCCTGATGATGTCATCGCCGATATTGTGTCCGTAGGTATCATTCACGCGTTTGAAATGGTCGATATCAATCACGATGGCGGCAACCTGATTGCTCTTTGAGAGAATGAGTTCAATGCTTTCATAGATACCACGGCGATTGAGTAACCCAGTGAGCGGATCGGTGTGGGCCAGCAAGCTCAGTTTGCCGATCCGCTTGTGCAACAAGACCGTACCGAAAAGAATGACGCGTTTTAGCTGCTCAACTTCAAAATACCAGGAGGGAACTTTCTTGATTTTTTCAATCACGTCGGACTCTTCCATTTTACTGGCAGAAACGGCCAGCAAGCGCAGAGGGTTGGCGATATAGAAGGCGAGTAGGGTGAGCGCGATAAGCGTTAATGCCATTACCGGGGCACCTTCGTATAAAACGGAACGCATCACGCTGCTGAGCAAATCGATAACGGTTTGAGAAGGGTGCAAAGTAATGATGATCCAGCCGGATGAGTTGACCGTATCGAAACCCGCCAAAGACGGCGTACCTTGCATATCGGGCATCGCGGCGGTGCCACTTTTCTTGTTGTGAAGCGCGTTTTTAATTCTCTCATCGCTGACGGGCTTGCCGACCCACTGCTTATCCTGGTGATAGAGAACAATCCCGCTTTTATCGATGACGTAAACGCTGGAGTAATCGTTATAAAAATGGGTGTTCATGAATTCGTTTAAGACGCTTTGATTTTTTAAATAAATGGTTCCGCCGATATAACCGAGATAATTTCCCTGTTTGTCTTTTATCGGGGAGGAGACCAGTACGATCAAATTTCCCGTAACTGAAATATAAGGCTGGCTGATTAACGGCCTTTGTTCCACGAGCGCCAGCTTGCTGGCATCAGAGGTCAGTGTACTTCCTTTCAGATTCAGTGAGGTAGGGTAAACCGCATGTATCTGATTCTGAGTATCTGCAACGAAAATAGAATTAAAGCTTTGGCTCATGCGGTATGTCTGTTCACTTTTACTCAGTAGCGTCGCATCGTCACTAAAACTGTCCGCTATTGATGTCGCGCTGTAAGCCAGTTCCTGCTGTGCTGAAGATAAAAAACTTTCTGTGGTCGCCGCTAACTTGGAAGAATAGTTAAGGTTTGAGCTCAGTATCTGATCGGTAATGAGCTTCTTTTGTACATTATAAACAGCAACATAAGCATTGGTCAGCGTAATAACCATGCTGATAATGGCGAGGGATAAAATGAGCGAACGTAAATTGATTGGGAATCGTTTTTTTATTTTCATTATTGGCCGCACCTATTTTCCGCTAGGTAAGCAAAATCACGCTTTCTTTTTGTTATGTCATCATCAATGGCAAACCGGCGGGGTATTCGCTTGCGACCAATGAATAAACCCGCCATTCAAAGTTATAGACGCTAATTGGGCTATCTGGCAACGTATTGATATCTCTCCCGCATCTTCAACTTAATGCAGGGAGTGTACGATCTCCAACGTACCGTTAATGATGAACTGTACGCCCATGCAAACCAGCAGGAACCCCATCAGTCGTGAAATGGCTTCAATGCCGCTTTTCCCGATAAGACGCATAATCAGACCCGAACTTTTCAGACTGAGCCAGACGATCAGGCTGATCAACATAAACGTGAGTACGGGGGCAACGGTAATCACCCAGGGCGTGATATCGACGCCGCTCTTGATTTGTGAGGCAGAACTGATGATGAGGGCAATGGTTCCTGGCCCCGCGGTGCTGGGCATCGCCAGTGGAACGAAGGCGATATTGACCTCATTGGCGGAGAAACTGTCGTTGATTTCTTCTTTTTTGCTTTTGACTTCAGGCGCATGCTCTGGCTTTTGCTGAGGAAAAAGCATGCGAAACCCGATAAATGCAACGATGAGCCCGCCGGCAATGCGCAACCCAGGAATGGATATTCCGAAGGTATTCATTACGACCTGACCCGCGTAGTACGCGACGGTCATAATGATGAAGACGTAGAGCGAAGCCTGAAAGATTTGGCGATTTCGTTCCCCCTGGCTCATGTTGCCGGACATCGCTAAAAATACCGCTACCGTTGTCAGTGGGTTCGCGAGTGGCAGGATTAACACCAGACCAAGACCAATGGTTTGAATCAATTCCAGCATTCTACGTTCCTTTTATTGGGACGCTTTCGTCAGTTCGGGAAAACGGTCGCTGATGACCTGTTGCTATGATGTCTGGCGCGGCTTAGGCCAGTTCATCCTCTGCTAATTTTTTGAAACGATAGAGCGTTTTCGTCAGCATATCTCGAGAAAACATATCAAACATTTGGCCGATCTTTTTCCCGATCAAGCCCCCCGGTGGGTTGTAGCGAATCGTCAGCGTTACGGTTGTACCTGCTTCCGATGTGGCTGGTTGAAAAGAAAGCCGGCCTTCATTCGGAACCTGTGCCCCTTCCAGCGAACGCCAGTGGATATACTCTCCCGGTTTTTCATCAATAATACGAGCCTGCCACTCAATGAGTGCGCCAATCGGCGTGTTAATCCGCCAGTTAGAGTCGGTATAGTTCAGTATCTCGATACTGGCGAAATGGCCCATCAGGATCGGCAACGTTTCCGGTTTGCGCCAGAGATCAAACAAACGTTCTGCCGGGCGATTGATCGTAATGCTGCTACTGATTTCATTGGCATAACTGCCGTTTTTCGCTGAGGTTCTTCTTAAGAAAGAGGGAAACACCCGTCATCCTCCCTAATGGATTATTACCCCTTTATGGGCATATGCAGGCCATTCTGACCGATCTCGACCAACGAAGCAAAGCGGAGACGGTGGCGATAGTGTTGGCGCAGGCTATCACAGCAATCGTCAGAATTTTTATGCGCCTAATGTTGCCTTAATGTTCGTTCGGTACTGTAAGAGTCAGACAGAAGCCGAATGAAGTGCCGCAAAACACCAGGGTTTTTACATAACGATAATAGCAGTGCCCCGCCCACTATTTTTAGTGGGCTTTTTTTATTTTTACTTCCCTGTTTAGATATTTTATTGCTATGTAAATTGATATTTATCAAGTTATCGCTAATGGTTTTGTACCTATTAAGGTGTAATAAAAGTGCATCCCTATATTCTATTATTTAAATGGCGCGATGGTTGTGTGGTAATTTACTTTATAGACATGTCGTGATACGTTTATAACCAGCTTTCATGCTGGTAGGAATAAATATGAGTAACCCATTTGTTGCTAAGTGGAGTCGTAATGGCAACCTGCTTTGCCACGGCCACTGGTTAATATCTTATAAAGAAAATGCTTTCACGTTACCGGAAAAATATAAAGAAAATCATATGGGAACGATGGGGATCTACTCTATCATCGATCCTGATGATGAAATGTACCGGGACGGACTCGATGAGGATGATTGGATTCTGGAAAATATCGACTGGCTGGCCGATAGCTTTGAAGAAAATAATGTCCCTATCGAAGAATGTTATTTCAGGTATTTCTTTCAGGCTATAAATAAGCAGGACTGGCGATGCACCAGTTGTGCAGGCTGTATGTAAATCTCTCCATCATTATTAATTACTCCTATTCCCTCTGTATTCCTGCTAGCCGACGATCTATTCGCGTCGTGCTATTTTCTCCTTGATTATTCGGCTGCGTTTTATTCGATTTCCCTCGATTTTCATCTTCTTTGCTATGCGCTTCGCATACCGTGCAGCGGAGCGTCTTTTTCAGGGAAAAGTGTTACCCTGACCCAACAATCCTTGATTAAGATGAGGCGGCAATGACGGAAGCTGACATTCTGCGGTTAAGTGCTTTGGTGGGTGAAAAACTGAAGGTGCGTGGTGCCACGCTGACATGTGCGGAATCCTGCACTGGAGGCTGGTTGGCTAAGTCTATTACCGATATCGCGGGTAGTTCTGGCTGGTTTGACTACGGCTTTGTGACATACAGCAATCTGGCCAAGCAGCGTCTGGTTAACGTGAACGCAGAGACACTGGAGCAGCATGGTGCGGTGAGTGAAGCCGTCGTCAATGAGATGGCCGCAGGGGCTTTGCAGGCCGCCGATGCAGATTTTGCCGTATCGGTAAGCGGTGTCGCCGGGCCAGACGGGGGAACCGAAGAGAAGCCTGTCGGCACGGTGTGGTTTGGCTTCACAGACAAACAGGGTGGGGCATTCGCTCAGACAATGCGGTTCAGTGGAGACAGAAACGCGGTGCGTCTGCAATCGGTCCATTTTGCGCTGCAAACGTTGCTCGACACGTTTCTGAAAAAATAACCTTGATGCTGTATGCGCATACAGTATAATGTCAGTAATTATTCGGCAATTCATGATTAAGCAGCCGCGTAGAGACAGCAGGCTTTACGCCGCATGACAGGAGCAGAAATGGCTATTGATGAGAACAAACAAAAGGCACTTGCGGCAGCACTGGGTCAAATCGAAAAGCAATTTGGTAAAGGTTCTATCATGCGGTTGGGCGAGGATCGCTCAATGGATGTTGAAACCATTTCTACAGGCTCTTTGTCCCTGGATATCGCTTTGGGCGCCGGTGGTTTACCGATGGGGCGTATCGTTGAGATTTATGGCCCAGAATCTTCCGGTAAAACAACGCTGACCTTACAGGTTATTGCTGCCGCTCAACGCGAAGGCAAAACGTGTGCGTTTATCGATGCTGAGCATGCGCTGGACCCGATTTATGCGAAAAAGCTTGGTGTAGATATCGATAACCTGCTGTGTTCTCAGCCGGATACCGGCGAGCAAGCGTTGGAGATCTGTGATGCATTAACGCGCTCTGGCGCTGTTGACGTTATCATCGTCGACTCCGTTGCGGCACTGACGCCGAAAGCAGAAATTGAAGGTGAAATCGGCGACTCCCACATGGGGCTGGCTGCACGTATGATGAGCCAGGCTATGCGTAAACTGGCGGGTAACCTGAAGCAAGCCAATACGCTGCTGATCTTCATTAACCAGATTCGTATGAAAATCGGTGTGATGTTCGGTAACCCTGAAACCACTACCGGTGGTAACGCTCTGAAGTTTTATGCTTCTGTTCGCCTGGATATTCGTCGTACTGGTGCAATCAAGGAAGGCGAAGAGGTTGTCGGCAGCGAAACCCGTGTGAAAGTCGTGAAGAATAAAGTGGCAGCACCGTTCAAACAGGCTGAATTCCAAATTCTGTACGGCGAAGGCATCAATATCCACGGTGAGCTTGTCGATCTGGGTGTGAAACACAAGCTGATCGAAAAAGCGGGTGCCTGGTACAGCTATAACGGCGACAAGATCGGTCAGGGTAAAGCAAATGCCTGTAATTTCCTGAAAGAGAACGCGACTATTGCTGCGGAACTGGATAAGAAATTGCGTGAAATGCTGCTGCACAAAGGCAATGAGCTGACGCCAGCCGCCGCTGGAAATAGCCATGACGAAGATGAATTCGCTGGTGAAGGCAACGAAGAGTTTTAATGGTGGCTGAATGGATTGTGACAGGGCACTTTAGCGGGTAGATGGATGAATAAACCATTACGCTATGCGATGAATGTGCTTTCCGTTCGCGATTATAGTGAAACTGAAATACGCCGCAAATGTGCGGCGTATTTATATAAGTCAGAAAGCGCAAGTGCAGAAGATGAAGAAGATGAAGCTACAGCCCGAGCTGCGGCGGAAGATGTGGAAGCGGCTATTGCGTATTGTAAGGAACACGGTTGGCTGGATGATGAGCGTTATGCTCGCCGCTATATCAGCAGCCGGAGCCGCAAAGGCTATGGTGCCCAGCGGATCAAAATGGAGCTAAGCCAGAAAGGAATCGATAAGACAACGTTAGCCACAGCATTAAACGAGAGTGATATCGATTGGTGTGCGCTGGCGAAATCGGTTGTGGAACGAAAATTCGGGCATCCTCTGTCCGATGAATGGAAAGACAAAGTCAAACATCAGCGATATCTGCTCTATCGTGGCTTCTTTCATGAAGAAATCCAGTCAATTTATACGAATTTTTCAGATTGAACGCACACGGGATTTTACTTCCCATCGAAGAAAATTTATCTTATTCCCACTTTTTTGTTCGTGAGTTGCTCGGTAACGTCAGCATGCTGAACTAACCTTGCCCGCGATCTGTTCTTCTAGCTTGATTCCAGGACAATTATGAGCAAGAGCACCGCTGAGATCCGTCAAGCGTTTCTCGATTTTTTCCACAGTAAGGGACACCAGGTTGTTGATAGCAGCTCTCTGGTGCCGAACAACGATCCGACATTGTTATTCACCAATGCGGGGATGAACCAGTTCAAAGATGTGTTCCTCGGGCTGGATAAACGTAGCTATGTCCGAGCGACGACCTCGCAGCGCTGCGTACGTGCCGGTGGTAAACATAATGACCTGGAAAACGTAGGTTATACCGCACGCCACCATACCTTCTTTGAAATGCTGGGTAACTTCAGCTTCGGTGACTATTTCAAGCATGATGCGATTCGCTATGCGTGGGAATTGCTGACGTCTCCTCAGTGGTTCAATTTGCCGAAAGAAAAACTGTGGGTAACGGTATACGCAACAGATGATGAAGCCTACGACATTTGGGCTGACGAAGTTGGCGTGCCGCGCGAAAGAATTATTCGTATTGGCGATAACAAAGGCGGACCTTACGCCTCTGATAATTTCTGGCAGATGGGCGAAACGGGGCCGTGTGGTCCGTGCACCGAGATTTTCTACGATCACGGTGAGCACATCGCAGGTGGCCCGCCGGGAAGCCCTGATGAAGACGGCGATCGCTATATCGAAATCTGGAACCTGGTGTTCATGCAGTTCAACCGTCAGGTTGACGGCACAATGCTGCCACTGCCAAAACCGTCCGTCGATACCGGCATGGGGTTAGAACGCGTTTCTGCCGTCTTGCAGCACGTCAATTCAAACTATGACATTGATTTGTTCAAAACGCTGATTGAGGCGGTAGCGGAAGCCGTCGGAACGACGGATTTAACTAATAAGTCGCTGCGTGTTATTGCTGACCATATCCGCTCTTGTGCGTTCCTGATTGCCGATGGTGTGATGCCGTCTAATGAAAACCGTGGTTATGTTCTGCGCCGTATTATACGCCGCGCTGCGCGCCACGGTAATATGCTGGGCGCTACGGATGCTTTCTTCTACAAACTGGTTGCGCCGCTGATTCACGTCATGGGGCCAGCAGCTGAAGAATTGAAAAAACAGCAGTCTGTGGTTGAGCAGGCACTGAAGACAGAAGAAGAGCAGTTTGCCCGCACGCTGGAACGCGGTTTGTCTCTGCTGGACGAAGAAATTAAAAACCTGAAAGGGGATACGCTGGATGGTGAAACAGCCTTCCGCCTGTATGACACCTATGGTTTCCCTGTCGATCTTACTGCAGATGTGTGTCGCGAGCGCGGCCTGAAAGTCGATGAAGAAGGTTTTGAAGCTGCGATGACGGCCCAGCGCCAGCGTGCGCGTGAAGCCAGCGGATTTGGCGTAGATTACAACAGCCTCATCCGTGTGGATGAAAACACGCCATTCTGCGGCTATGAAAAAACGCAGCAACAAGCGAAGGTTATTGCGATTTATCACAATGGAAACGCGGTCGATCAGATTGCGGCCGGTGATGAAGCGGTTGTGATTCTGAACGAAACGCCATTTTATGGTGAATCCGGTGGTCAGGTTGGCGACCAGGGTGAGTTGAAAAATGCGGGCGTCAGCTTTGCCGTTCAGGATACTCAGAAATATGGTCAGGCAATTGGCCACGTCGGTAAATTGACTCAGGGTACGCTGCGTGTTAACGACAGTGTAGATGCAAACGTTGATAGCCAACGTCGCGATCGCATTCGTCTGAACCATTCTGCGACGCACCTGCTGCATGCTGCACTGCGTCAGGTTCTGGGCGATCACGTCGCGCAGAAAGGCTCTCTGGTTAACGATAGCTATCTGCGTTTTGACTTCTCACATACGGAAGCGATGAAACCTGAGCAGATTCGTCAGGTTGAAGATATCGTTAACGCGCAAATCCGCCGTAACCTTACCGTGCAAACGGATGTCATGGCGTTGGACGATGCGAGAGCGAAGGGTGCAATGGCGTTGTTCGGCGAGAAGTACGATGACCATGTCCGTGTTCTGACAATGGGAGATTTCTCCATTGAGCTTTGTGGGGGCACGCACGCAAGCCGTACAGGTGATATCGGCCTGTTCCAGATCATTTCTGAGTCAGGTACTGCTGCCGGCGTGCGTCGTATTGAAGCGACCACGGGTGAGAATGCGTTGTCTGCGCTGCATCGCCAGAGCGACGTTTTGCAAGATATTGCGCAACTGCTGAAAGGGGATAGTCACAACCTGACGGATAAGGTACGCTCTGTTTTGGATCGTGCCCGCGCGTTGGAGAAAGAGCTTCAGCAGTTGAAGGCTCAACAAGCGGCGCAGGAAAGTTCGTCGCTGTCTGGCAAAGCAAAAGAGATTAACGGTGTGAAGTTGCTGGTTACGCAGCTGGACAACGTGGATCCTAAACTGCTGCGCACGATGGTTGATGACCTGAAGAATCAGCTTGGATCTGCTGTTATCGTTCTTGGAACGGCGGCAGAAGGCCGGGTTAGCTTGATTTCTGGTGTAACGAAAGATCTGACTGACCGCGTAAAAGCCGGTGAACTGATTGGGTTTGTTGCCCAGCAGGTTGGCGGTAAAGGCGGTGGTCGCCCAGATATGGCTCAGGCTGGTGGCTCAGACGTGTCTGCACTGCCTGCTGCGCTGGCAAGCGTTGAATCTTGGGTTGCTGCTAAGCTGTAAAACGACAGATAACGTTTTATTCGCGTTATCCGACAAAACGCCATAACTTTCTGGTTGTGGCGTTTTTGTCTGCGGAAAAGGATCCGGCAAGCAGGATAGAAAGTGTGTTACCTTCAGATATTCTGAAGCTTTACATGCTCAGTCCTGTTGTTGTGATAACAAAAGCACAAGCTACTGATATCGACTAAACTAACAAGTAGTGACAAACCGGAGTGTGATGGTGTGGTTATACCATCGTCTAGGTTTACGTTTTCACGGCACATGATGGATAATGGCGGGGAGACAGAGAGACCCGACTCTTTATAATCTTTCAAGGAGCAAAGAATGCTTATTTTGACTCGTCGAGTTGGCGAAACCCTCATGATCGGCGATGAGGTAACGGTTACCGTATTAGGAGTGAAAGGCAACCAGGTGCGTATTGGTGTTAATGCACCTAAAGAGGTTTCTGTCCACCGTGAAGAGATCTATCAGCGTATTCAGGCCGAAAAATCTCAACCAACGTCATATTGATTGACAATGCGTCTCGTGTTCGCGGGACGCAATTGTTATTTCCTGCTTTTCCCCACACATTTATCGATATATCCATTTTTCCTGTGCGCTACCTTTGGCAAGGTAACCGCATGTTTTTTCTGTCGATAAAATAGACTTTTTGTTGTGAAAGTGCGCGTCTTGGATGCGAATTGTTCAAACGAACACAAGGTGGGAAAAATTGTTTGACTTATAAGTCTGGGAAAGTAATATGTGCGCCACGCAGTACCGGTGAGCACTAACAAGAAGTTCTTAGTAGCGAATCAGGTAATGTAAGGTGAGGTGGCCGAGAGGCTGAAGGCGCTCCCCTGCTAAGGGAGTATGCGGTCAAAAGCTGCATCGAGGGTTCGAATCCCTCCCTCACCGCCATTTAATATGCATCCGTAGCTCAGCTGGATAGAGTACTCGGCTACGAACCGAGCGGTCGGAGGTTCGAATCCTCCCGGATGCACCATTAAATACTGCCTTTGCAAGGCAAGTAGTATTAGTGAAAGCAAGTTTTGTCGCAGATGAAGAATTATCAATGCATCCGTAGCTCAGCTGGATAGAGTACTCGGCTACGAACCGAGCGGTCGGAGGTTCGAATCCTCCCGGATGCACCATTCTTAAGTATCTCGTTTAATTGCTCACCCCATTTATTTCTGCACCACACTCTGCATCCGTAGCTCAGCTGGATAGAGTACTCGGCTACGAACCGAGCGGTCGGAGGTTCGAATCCTCCCGGATGCACCATATTTCGATGTAAATAAAATTCTTGCCTTAGCGCGAACCGATAAGCGTAAGAATAACCCTGCTTTAACAACGACTCGAAGTACTAAGCAAGACAGATAATTTTCTCCGATACGCATTTCTGTTTTACCCATCGCTCTCTACCCTATTTTTCGCGTTCTAGCAGCACAACCTTCTATTCTGCTGATATCAGAACGATATTTTTCTCATCACTTCCGTGTATTAATTCTTACCCCTCCCTTGCCTATATATTGAGATTGAGCCGACGAGTAAATGAAGGCTGCCTTACTACTATGGAGGTAATAACCTGTTTTTTATAAGGTTATTGAGTAAGCGACAACGTTTTCACTTTACGATAAAGTAAGCTCTCTTTTCAGTGATCATGGAGTCATGATGTACGATCGCTATCAAGGGCTGATCTTTGATATGGATGGCACCCTGCTTGATACCGAACCAACGCACCATAAAGCGTGGGATCAGGTTCTTGCCCGGTATGGTATGAGATATGATGCCAGTGCCATGACAGCATTGAACGGCTCGCCCACCTGGCGTATTGCACAGCGTATTATCGACAGCCATCAGGCTGATATTGATGCTCACCAACTCGCGGCGGAAAAAACCGCTGTTGTTGAGGAAATGCTGCTGGATACCGTAAAACCACTGCCGCTGATTGATGTTGTTAAGCACTATCGCGGACGGCGTCCTATGGCAGTTGGCACAGGTAGTACACATGGCATGGCTGATAGATTGCTAACGCATTTAGGGCTGCATGATTATTTTGATGCAATCGTTGGGGCTGATGATGTTATGCAGCATAAGCCTTTCCCCGATACCTTTCTGCGTTGCGCCACATTGATTTCTGTCGCACCAGAACACTGTATCGTGTTTGAAGATGCAGACTACGGCATTGAGGCCGCTAAACGCGCTAACATGGCCGTGGTTGACGTCCGTACATTGTGAGTGAGTTCTGGGCCGTCTTTTCTCTTTTCTGGAGTAGCCTGCTCAGTGCAACACTGCTGCCTGGCAGTTCGGAAGTGCTGCTGGTAACGTTATTGCTTGCGGATAGCGCAAAGCCCTACCTGTTGATTACTGTGGCAACGGTAGGAAATACGCTGGGTGGGTTAACAAATATTTTTATAGGGCGCTTACTCCCTCAGCCAAAACAACAAGCTGGGTATTCGGTGGCCATGCGTTGGTTACAGCGCTATGGCTGCGCTGCGTTGTTATTTAGCTGGGTGCCGGTAGTAGGCGATTTATTGTGTGTGTTAGCGGGTTGGCTACGCATGCCCTGGGTGCAATCGGCGGTTTTCATCGGTATTGGAAAAGCGCTGCGGTATATCGTATTGACGGTTATAACGTTGCAGGGGATGGCGTGGTGGTCTTAACCAGATTGCAATGCGAACTGGTGAGTGCTGCTGAGTTTCAATTATGCTTACAACCATTACATTTTAACAACGGGAGGTCGATTTGATCCCGGACATTTCAGAAGCACTTTCTTGGCTGGAAAAACACCCACTGGCAGTGAAGGGTATTCAGCGTGGAATTGAACGCGAAACATTGCGTGTAACAGCAAACGGACATCTTGCTACGACCGGGCACCCCGAGATATTGGGTTCGGCGTTGGCACACCCGTGGATTACGACAGACTTTGCAGAAGCGCTGTTAGAGTTTATTACGCCGGTCGATAAAGATGTCGATCATCTGTTGACGTTTCTGCGCGATATCCATCGTCACGTTTCCCGCAATCTGGGCGATGAGCGGATGTGGCCATTGAGCATGCCGTGCTTTATCGACAGCGAGCAAAATATAGAGCTGGCGCAGTATGGCTCATCAAATATCGGGCGCTTCAAAACGCTTTATCGTGAAGGGCTGAAAAACCGCTATGGCGCGTTGATGCAGACTATTTCCGGCGTGCATTATAACTTCTCTCTTCCGCTGTCATTCTGGCAGGCGCGAGAAGGAGTTGCTGATGCAGAAAGTGGGAAAAAAGCTATTTCAGCGGGATACTTCAGGCTGATCCGTAACTATTACCGCTTTGGCTGGGTGATCCCTTATCTGTTTGGCGCTTCTCCGGCGATTTGCTCTTCTTTCCTGAAAGGCCGGGAGACCGCACTACCGTTTGAGCGTACGGAAAAAGGCATGCTTTATCTGCCGTATGCGACCTCTCTGCGGCTCAGTGACTTAGGCTATACCAATAAGTCACAGAGCAACCTGGGGATTACGTTCAACGACTTGGACACCTATGTTGCTGCGTTAAAACGCGCGATAAAAACGCCATCTGAGGAATATGCTCGGGTTGGTATGAAGAAGGATGGTCGTTATCTACAATTGAATACGAACGTCTTGCAGATTGAGAACGAGCTGTATGCGCCGATTCGTCCGAAGCGTGTGACGCGTGCGGGTGAAACGCCATCTGATGCGTTGTTGCGTGGCGGAATCGAATATATCGAAGTGCGTTCACTGGATATCAATCCTTTCTCTCCGACCGGGGTGAGTGAAAGTCAGGTTCGTTTCCTGGATTTATTCCTGATCTGGTGTGCGCTGGCAGATGCACCTGAAATGAGCGCGGATGAGCTACTGTGTACACGTAAAAACTGGAACCGCGTGATCCTGGAAGGGCGTAAACCTGGGCAAACGGTAGGTATGCGGTGTGAAACCATCCAGCAGCCAATTGCTGAAGTGGGGAAATCTCTGTTTGCAGATTTGCGTCGCGTTGCGGAAGTTCTGGACGCGGAAAACAATCAACCGCACTATCAGCAGGTATGCGATGAGCTGCTTGTTGGTTTTGACGATCCAGAAACGACGTTCTCTGGCCGACTATTAACGTTGATGAAGCAAGAAGGCAATGGTAGCGTGGGGCTGAATTTAGCGGAAGAATACCGCAAAATGCTCAGCAGCGAGCCGCTGCAGGTGTTGACGGAAGAACAATTGGCTGCTGCGAGCGAGAACTCCTGGCAGCGTCAACGTCAGATTGAGTCTGAAGATACGATGAGTTTTGACGACTATCTGGCGACGCATTAAAAAGAAAAGGCCACAGGAACTGTGGCCAAATAAACATCTCTAATAGGGATGATGATAATAAATGCGCGTCTTTCAGTAAGTCAGACTCGCATAAAAAGGAAAAGTTCTCGGAAACGAGAAAAAATGAATTTTTTTCTTTGAGGAGGTGGAATTATGCCGTTACTAGACAGCTTTACCGTTGACCATACTCGTATGGCCGCACCTGCAGTTCGGGTCGCTAAAACCATGAAAACCCCTCATGGCGACAATATCACGGTATTTGACCTACGCTTCTGTCGTCCGAACATTGAAGTCATGCCAGAGCGTGGTATCCACACGCTAGAGCACCTGTTTGCGGGCTTTATGCGCGATCATTTAAACGGTGATGGCGTTGAAATTATCGACATTTCTCCGATGGGATGCCGTACGGGTTTCTACATGAGCCTGATTGGCACGCCGGATGAGCAACGCGTTGCTGATTCCTGGAAAGCGGCGATGGCGGACGTTCTGAAAGTGACCGATCAGCGTAAAATTCCTGAGCTGAACGAATTCCAGTGTGGCACCTATGAGATGCACTCACTGAAAGAAGCGCAGGAAATTGCTCAACACATCGTGGATCACGATATTGGTATCAACCAAAATGACGATCTGGCGCTGCCGAAAGATAAACTAGCCGAGCTACATATCTAGTTTCTTGGATAGGCACAGATAAAAAAAGAGAACCGAAGTGGGTTCTCTTTTTTTATGCTCGCGAACGCGTCAGACTGCGAGGAAGTGCTGTATAACTCGGCTGCCAAAGTAGGACAGCGTCAGCATAAGGGCGCCGATCAGGCTGAACCAGACGACGCGCCGTCCCCGCCACCCTTCATGGTAATGTCCCCAGAGCAACAGAATATAGATGAACCAGGCAAACAGGGAGAACACGGCCTTGTGCAGGTTCTCTTTGTTATCGATCAGGTCATCCATATAGAACAAACCAGTACAGAGCGTCAGCGTGAGCAGAATGACGCCAATCTGCGTAATGTGAAACATCTTGCGCTCAATACCCATCAGCGGCGGCATGTCAGCGGCAAATCCCAGCTTTTTATTCTTGAGCAGATAATCAAGCCAGGCGAGCTGAAGCGCATAAAGGGCAGCAATTAGCAGCGTTGCATAGGAGAAAAGGGCCAGTCCGATATGGATCATCAAGCCCGGCGACGCTTCCAGATGCGTAATAAATTCACTCGGCATAAAGCTGGCGAAGGCCAGATTGATCAGCGCAAAGGTGTAGACGATAGGAAGAATAAACCAGCCGCGATCGCGCGTGGCGACAAACGTCATCACCGTACAGATGATGAGGCTGACCAGAGAACCGATATTCAGCAAGCTAAGGTTTTGGCCGACCTGAACATCGAAAATGCGTTGATAGAGCGCCACCGCATGACAAATTAGCGCAGCGCTGGCCGAGAGTATTGCCAGCCGACGATATGCACTGTTCTTGCGCAGCAGACTGGGGATAATCAGTCCGAGGCTGAGTGTGTAGGCGACAAGCGCCACAATAGCGAAAACAGACATACAAATTAGGTTATTAAATATCAACTAGGTAAAATGAAGAATCAGTATAGCGTTAGTCGTCGTGGGCACCAACAGTTCTCAGTCAGCAGCGCTGAGATCGTTCCCGCTTTTGTGTATAATCTCTTCCATTCGTGTCGCGCTGGCGGCCTGTCTTACGTTGAGCATGAGATATGTTTGAAAATTTAACCGATCGACTCTCGCGCACATTGCGCAATATCAGCGGCCGCGGGCGGTTGACTGAAGACAACATAAAAGAAACGCTGCGTGAAGTGCGTATGGCATTGCTGGAAGCCGACGTTGCGTTACCTGTGGTGCGTGATTTTATCAATCGCGTGAAAGAGCGCGCTGTCGGACATGAAGTTAATAAAAGTCTGACGCCGGGCCAAGAGTTCGTCAAGATTGTTAAGAATGAACTCGTCAGCGCAATGGGTGAAATCAACGCTGAGCTGAATCTTGCTGCGCAACCACCGGCGGTTGTTCTGATGGCGGGTCTGCAAGGTGCGGGTAAAACGACCAGCGTGGGCAAGCTGGGTAAATTCCTGCGCGAAAAGCAGAAGAAAAAAGTGCTGGTGGTTTCAGCTGACGTTTATCGCCCTGCGGCGATTAAACAGTTGGAAACATTGGCCGAGCAGGTGGGTGTCGATTTCTTTCCGTCAGACGTGCAGGAAAAGCCGCTTGCTATCGTAGAACGTGCGTTACAGCACGCTAAGCTGAAGTTCTATGATGTCTTGTTAGTCGATACCGCGGGTCGTCTCCACGTTGACGACGCGATGATGGACGAAATCAAGCAGGTTCACGCGGCGATTAAGCCGGTTGAAACGCTGTTTGTGGTTGATGCCATGACGGGGCAGGATGCGGCGAATACGGCGAAAGCCTTTAATGAAGCGCTGCCGCTGACCGGTGTGATCCTCACCAAAATTGATGGTGATGCCCGTGGCGGTGCCGCGTTGTCCATCCGCCATATTACTGGCAAGCCAATTAAATTCCTCGGTGTTGGCGAAAAAACCGAAGCGCTGGAGCCATTCTACCCTGAGCGCGTTGCCTCGCGAATTCTCGGTATGGGCGATGTGCTTTCACTGATTGAAGATATTGAAAGCAAGGTCGATCGTACACAGGCAGAAAAGCTTGCTAATAAGCTGAAGAAGGGCGATGGGTTCGATTTGACCGATTTCCTGGATCAGCTCAAGCAGATGCGCAACATGGGCGGCATGGCAAGCATGATGAGCAAAATGCCCGGTATGGGGCAACTGCCTGATAATGTTAAGTCGCAAATGGATGACAAGGTGCTGGTGCGTATGGAGGCGATCATTAATTCGATGACGCGTCAGGAACGTGCCAAACCTGAGATTATTAAAGGATCGCGTAAACGTCGTATCGCGCAGGGTTCCGGCATGCAGGTACAGGACGTGAACCGTCTTCTGAAACAGTTCGATGACATGCAACGAATGATGAAGAAGATGAAAAACGGCGGTCTGGCGAAAATGATGCGCGGTATGAAAGGGATGATGCCACCTGGATTCCCGGGACGTTAATCACCGAAATCGATGGTGTAGAGAAACTCTTGGCGTGATTATACGCTTTAGATTGCTTTTTGCGCCAAAATGAGTAAAATTTTCGGGCTTTTTATATGACATACTGGGCTCCGTTCCTCGATGGGGCCCAGTTGTTTTATTCACTAAAGAGGATGTTATGGTAACAATTCGTTTGGCACGTGGCGGCGCGAAAAAACGCCCCTTCTATCAAGTAGTCGTGACCGATAGCCGCAATGCGCGTGATGGTCGTTTCATCGAGCGCGTAGGTTTCTTCAACCCAATCGCATCTGGTCAAGCAGAAGCCCTGCGTCTGGATCTGGACCGTATTGAGCATTGGCTTGGTCTGGGTGCAACTGTGTCTGATCGCGTATCTTCGCTGATCAAAGACGCTAAAAAAGCAGCATAACCTGTTGCGGTGGTGATAATGAGCAATCAACTCAGCCCAAAACCTCCTGTTAACCCGATTGTGATGGGGAAGATAGGATCGGCATATGGCATCCGAGGTTGGCTCAGAGTGTTTTCATCCACCGAAGATGCCGAGAGCATTTTTGATTATCAACCTTGGTTCATCCAGAGTAAAAGCGGTTGGCAGCTTGTCGAGATTGAAGGCTGGAAGTATCACAATCAGGATCTGATCATCAAAGTGAAAGGTGCTGATGACCGTGATGCGGCTAATTTACTGACCAATTGTGAAATTGTCGTAGATTCGTCACAACTGCCCGATCTGGGCGAAGGTGATTATTACTGGAAGGATCTTATTGGCTGTCAGGTCGTGACCGTAACGGGTTATGAGCTAGGTAAAATCATCGACATGATGGAAACTGGCTCGAACGATGTGATGGTAATAAAGGCCAACCTGAAAGATGCCTTCGGAGTCAAGGAACGGCTGGTTCCGTTCCTCACTGAACAGGTTGTTAAGCGCGTCGACCTTTCTGCTCAAACTATTGAAGTAGATTGGGATCCTGGTTTTTGAACTCTGAATCGACCAGTAGTACCCAGCGGAACGAGACTATGTGGATTGGGGTAATTAGCCTGTTTCCAGAGATGTTCCGGGCAATTACTGATTACGGAGTCACTGGCCGGGCAGTTAAAAATGGCCTGCTGAACGTACAGTATTGGAGTCCTCGTGATTTCACTTACGATCGGCATCGCACCGTGGACGATCGGCCTTATGGCGGCGGCCCCGGAATGCTGATGATGGTGCAACCTTTACGGGATGCGATCCACGCAGCAAAAGCAGCGGCAGGCGAAGGCGCGAAAGTGATTTATTTATCACCTCAGGGCCGTAAATTAGATCAGCAAGGCGTACATCAACTCGCTACGAACCAGAAGATGATTCTGGTCTGTGGACGGTACGAAGGGATTGATGAGCGCGTAATTAAAACCGAAATCGATGAAGAATGGTCGATCGGCGATTACGTACTCAGTGGTGGGGAACTGCCAGCGATGACCCTGATTGACTCCGTTGCCCGCTTTATACCGGGCGTTCTGGGGCATCAGGCTTCAGCAGAAGAAGATTCTTTTGCCGATGGATTGCTGGACTGTCCTCATTTCACTCGCCCTGAAATACTGGAAGGCATGGAAGTTCCGGCAGTGTTACTGTCTGGTAACCATGCGGAGATACGTCGCTGGCGATTGAAGCAGTCGCTGGGCCGAACCTGGCTTAGAAGACCTGAACTTCTGAAAAGCCTAGCTCTGACTGACGAGCAAACAAGGTTGCTGGCTGAGTTCCAACGTGAATATCAGTCTGAGCAACAAGAGTATTAGGTGGTTACGCCGGTTTACCGTGCGAACCCAACTATCAGTTTACCTAGGGTAAGAGACATATTATGAGCAACATTATTAAGCAAATCGAAGACGAACAAATGAAGCAGGACGTACCTGCATTTCGTCCGGGTGATACCGTAGAAGTGAAGGTATGGGTTGTTGAAGGTAGCAAAAAACGTCTGCAGGCATTCGAGGGCGTGGTTATCGCTATTCGTAACCGCGGTCTGCATTCTGCATTCACTGTTCGCAAAATTTCTAACGGCGAAGGCGTGGAGCGTGTATTCCAGACTCACTCTCCAGTAGTTGACAGCATCGCTGTTAAACGTCGTGGTGCCGTGCGTAAAGCCAAACTGTACTACCTGCGTGAGCGTACTGGTAAGTCTGCTCGTATCAAAGAGCGTCTTAACTAAGATAGCGCTTTCGCAACATCCGAAAGTTGTTATTTATAAGGGGTTTAGCCAAAGGCTAAACCCTTTTTTTATGCCTGATAGTGTCAGCCTTTGCTGAAAAATGTTTCGCCTAATGAAAAATTCATCTGTAAAAGCCGTTGAAAGTGACCTGCAAGTTTTCTAGTGATAGGATATTTCCTGATGTAACATTTCGCATCTATATTATTAAAAACTAAAGGAAGAGCTAATCTATATGCGCAAACTATTATTCATTCCTCTCTTTTTTTCCTCGTTTATGGCAGCAGCTGGCTTTATCCACCCTATGGATTTTGATAACTCCGAAGCTCAGAAAAATGAAGTTATTGAGTTTATAAAAGAGACGGTGAAGCAGGATTACTGCGAGAGTGGTTTTGATATGTGCCAGGAAAGTATGTTGCGTATGATGGAGAAGGAAAACCTCAACGCCTTTAAGCTTGCCACTAAAGCTAGAGATAGAAAAATAATGGATAAGGTCATAGAGGATTACTGTGAAAGCGGCTTTGATATGTGCAATTACAGTAACATTTATATGATGTACAAAGAAAATCTTAAGGCGAGCAAACAGTCCCTTGAGTGGTAGCTCCCCTCTCTGAGCGATACCCAGGCATTATTATGACAGTAAAAAGCCCACCATCTTGGTGGGCTTCGCTTTCCCTGATGTCATCATTATTGTTTGAATTTCAGTACCATGATGACATTAGGCGTGGTTATTTTATAAACGTTTATACAGATCAATTTTTCAATATTGATCGGTTACGGCGATCAAAACATCGTGTTGATACCGTTTTTTTACCCTGTTCAGAACGGCTTATTCGCGATGACTGTTGGGTACATATTCATATGATCGTTAATGAACTGAATATCTGTAAATCCTGCCTGCTCTAGCTGCGACTGTGTTTTCTTGTGGGTACGAAACGCCGTCCATGTTGCTCCAATAATGCGTGAGAAAAGGACATATTGGAGGGCTAGCAATTTTGGATCGGTATTTATCCATGGGGAATCTTGCGACAGCGTAGGGGGAGGAGTCATAAAGCTGGTTATCAACGTACCTCCAGGTTTCAGCCCGGAGTAGAACACGCGGTAAAGCTCAGTAACTTTGTCATCATCTTGTTCATAGACGTTGAGTCCGTTGCTGGTAATCACGTCTGCCTGTGCTGCCAAATCTATTGTCCAGGCATCGGCCAGTACCAACGATATCTTATTTTCCAGCCCTTGCTGACTAGCAAGTTTATAAGCTTCTTCCAACGCCTGTTTATCTAGATCGATTCCGATTAATTTCACATCTCGATGCCGCGTATAGTCCAGCAGCAATAAGTCGGCCATGACACCGCAGGGGACAGATACCATGATAGCGTCGGGGCGCAAGAGTTCTTGAAGTAGGCGTTGGAAAATACCAAATCGTTCACGTGTTGCCAAAACGCTGGGTAGCTGTGTGTAGATGATTTCTTCGAGGGGATTAACATAGTGGGCTGGCTGATGTGCTATCACATTATGCGTCCAGTACGCATTTAACCCGTGATGTTTTATTAAAAACTGGCCTAGCTCAAGGTGAGAGAAAGCGTCCAGAAGCGCGAGTTGTTCCTCTACGGAAATGCTGGGATGGTCGCCGGACTCGATAATTTTGTTCTTTATCACAGCGACTCGTTCATCATGGCTTTCCTGTGATGAGGTAGCGTGTGATAAGAGTCTTGAACTGCTATTTAGAGACGGGTTATGAGGCTTGCTTGAACCGGACATATGAGCACTCCACAATATCAATCGCTATTAGGAATAATAGATTTAACTATCAGTGAGATATGCATTTTCTTTATCTCAGTATCAGGTTGTTAATAACCTAATGTGATTATTTAATGTGAGCGATAATAGAGGGGAGGTATGTCTGACGTATTTCTGTGCGAGTACAAAAGTGAGTGGAATTGTTACCAGATGCGATGAACCATAGCGTTTTGCCAGCTAAATTGCTGATGAGTATGGGTCATCGTTTATCTTTAGGAGGATGTTAAGGCAGGCTCTGTTGCCAGCGAGTTCGCAATATCTCAGCATTCTCTACGCCATCGCAGCTAGCTGGAAAGTTTTTCCCTGCTTTTCCCCATTCTTCCATGTTATCTGTACCGCAAAAAGCCGACTGTCCGGCCTGATAGCCACGCAGGTAGGTTTCACGGTCAATTTGAGGGTTACCAAACCATTCCTGCAAAGTGCTATCGTCCTTTACGACCATTCCAGAGATTGCATCCTGATAACCTGTTTCGTACCAGAAGCCCGACTCACTTTTAGCGGGTAGCGACGGGACGTTGCTTTGGCATGCTGTCATTAAAAGAACTACAGCCAAGACATAACTGTATTTCATCATCAAACCTTCAATGTTGCGGCCATTGGCCTGAAGAAGCACCGCATCAGGCGATGCCTAATTTTTCTTTCAGTAATTTGAGATAGCGGCGACTGACAGGGATGTGTTTTCCCGTATGCGTCAATACTTCTGCTGCGCCGTTTTCCATTAATTGGATTTCTTTCAGCTGTTCCGTATTAACCATATATTGACGATGGCAACGGACGAAGGGCGTTTTCTCTTCCAGCGTTTTCAGTGAAAGTTGGGTATAGCCGGACTGGCTGACGCCCACGACGTGCACGCCGCTGAGTTCTGAACAAAGATACTCGACTTCCTCAATCTTGAGCAAAAAAATACGATTGTGTCCGTTACAGGGAATATGGCGGAGTAAGGGTTCTGAAATTATCTGTACGTTTTTATTTACACTAACGCCGCGGCGTAAACGATTTAGCGTTTTACTGAGTCGCTGTGCATCCAGCGGTTTAAGTAAATAGTCAAAAGCATGTTCTTCAAATGCCCTCACCGCGTACTCGTCATAGGCTGTCACGAAGACGACATAAGGCATATTTTCTGGATCCAACATGGCGACCAGCTCTAATCCGCTGACCTTTGGCATTTGTATATCCAGAAAAATCACATCGGGTTGCAGCCGGTGGATAGCCGGTATCGCCTCCAGCGCATTGCTGCACTGTGCAATAATGGTGATATCAGACTCGTTTTCCAGTAGCAGGCTGAGCTCTTCACGTGCCAGCTGTTCGTCATCGATGATTATGGCTTTCAGCATCCTTCCCCCTTGTTGGCGTGATTCTATCACTATTCATGCCAGGGATTAGCATGGTTGCATCGGGAAGTGATAGAGCAGGCAGGTATCGTTTTCTGGCAATATTTAGGGTGGTAATTTTTTATTTACACTAAGTGGATTGAAATCTTTACGGTTCGTGTTATGGTGTAAACATCACGCGTAGGCAGGTTGTACCGACAGTAGTCTTTACAGACGATCGCGAATATACCGAACTTTTCAGGAATGGGATCATGCAAAAAGATTCACTTAACAATATTAATATCAGTGCAGAGCAGGTTTTAATTACTCCCGATGAATTAAAAGCTAAGTTTCCGCTTAACGACGCAGAACAGCGGGATATTGCGCAAGCGAGAGCGACCATTGCGGATATCATTCATGGTCGTGATGATCGGTTGCTGATCGTCTGCGGGCCTTGCTCGATTCATGACACGGATGCCGCGTTGGAATACGCGCGCCGTCTGAAGTCACTTGCCGCTGAATTAAGCGATAGCCTCTACATTGTGATGCGTGTTTATTTTGAAAAGCCGCGTACCACAGTGGGCTGGAAAGGGCTCATCAACGATCCGTTCATGGATGGTTCATTTGATGTGGAGTCAGGATTGCACATCGCGCGTGAGCTGCTGCTGGAACTGGTGAATATGGGACTGCCGCTGGCGACCGAAGCGCTTGATCCGAACAGTCCGCAGTACCTGGGCGATTTATTCAGTTGGTCGGCTATCGGTGCACGTACAACAGAATCACAAACGCACCGTGAGATGGCTTCCGGCTTGTCGATGCCTGTTGGGTTCAAAAACGGCACGGATGGCAGTCTGGGAACGGCGATCAACGCGATGAGAGCCGCTGCAATGCCGCATCGCTTTGTGGGTATCAATCAAACGGGTCAGGTCTGTCTGCTGCAAACGCAGGGGAACATTGATGGTCATGTGATTCTGCGTGGCGGTAAAAAACCAAACTACAGTGCGCAGGATGTCGCCGAATGTGAAAAACAGATGCAGGACGCGGGACTGAGACCTGCGCTGATGATAGATTGTAGTCACGGTAATTCGAACAAAGACTACCGCCGTCAGCCACTTGTTGTTGAATCTGCGATTGAACAAATCAAGGCGGGAAATCGTTCCATTATAGGCTTGATGCTGGAAAGCCACCTTAATGAGGGAAGCCAGTCTTCAGAACAGCCGCGTTCAGATATGCGCTACGGTGTATCAGTCACGGATGCCTGTATCAGTTGGGAAAGCACAGAGACGTTGCTGCGTTCCGTTCATCAAGAGCTGAGCGCTGCACGAGTGAAACATTCAGGAGAGTAACAAAATATGGTAGCTGAACTGACCGTATTGCGTGATCAGATAGATGAGGTAGATAAGGAGCTTGTCGCGCTGTTATCACGTCGGTTGCGTTTAGTGGCGGAAGTGGGTGAAGTGAAAAGCCGCCATGGTTTGCCCATCTATGCGCCCGATCGTGAAGCGGCCATGCTCAGCTCACGTCGTAAAGAAGCTGAGTCGATGGGCGTTCCGCCGGATCTTATTGAGGATATCCTGCGGCGTACCATGCGCGAATCCTACACCAGTGAAAACGACAAAGGCTTTAAAACGCTGTGCCCGCAGTTGCGTCCCGTTGTTATCATCGGTGGCCGCGGGCAAATGGGTAATCTGTTTGAGAAAATGCTGACGCTGTCGGGCTATCAGGTGAGGATTCTGGAGCAAGATGACTGGCCGCGCGCGGATGAACTGCTGTCTGATGCCGGCATGGTGATTGTTAGCGTGCCGATTCACGTGACTGAACAGGTGATTGCTCGTCTGCCTGCTTTGCCGGATGACTGTATCTTGGTTGATTTGGCATCGGTAAAAAATGGCCCGCTTCAGGCGATGTTGGCGGCGCATAGTGGTCCGGTACTGGGTCTGCATCCTATGTTCGGGCCAGACAGCGGTAGCCTTGCCAAGCAGGTTGTCGTCTATTGTGACGGTCGGCAGCCAGAAGCCTACCAGTGGTTGCTGGAACAGATTCAGGTGTGGGGCGCGCGTCTGCATCGTATCAGCGCGGTCGAACACGATCAGAACATGATGTTCATTCAGGCGCTGCGTCACTTCGCGACATTTGCCTATGGTCTGCATTTAGCGGAAGAGAATGTACAGCTTGAACAGCTATTAGCGCTGTCATCGCCAATCTATCGTCTAGAATTGATCATGGTTGGACGGCTGTTTGCGCAGGATCCGCAGCTATATGCCGACATCATTATGTCTTCAGAGGATAACCTGGCGTTGATTAAGCGTTACTACAAACGTTTTGGCGAGGCGATTGAGCTACTGGAGCAGACGGATAAGGCAGAATTTATCAACAGCTTCAAGAAGGTCGAATACTGGTTTGGCGACTATGCCAAACGTTTTCAGGCGGAGAGCCGTGTGCTTTTGCGTCAGGCAAACGATATTCGTCAATAAACACGTTTACTATCTTGGCTGTGTTTAAGAAGCCATCCCGGGGATACCAGGATGGCTTTTTCAATTATTTGTTCACATCGACTATTCGTTCACATCCACGGGTACGACGTTTTCACTCGGGTAGCAGCCCAATACTTTTAACGAGCGGGTAATGGGGGCTAATCCTTTTAGCGCTTTCTGCATGGCATCGCTGCGCAGGTTGGCCTGTACGTCCAGATAGAACATCTCTTCCCACGGGTTACCGTTGATCGGCCTGGATTCCAGCTTGGTCATCACAATGCCGTTATCACGCAATACCAGCAGAGCTTCTACCAGTGCACCTGACTGTTGGCCGGTTGCCATAATTAGCGTGGTTTTTGCCGGCACTTGTTCCGTAACATCAATGGGTTTGCGTGCTAATACAATGAAGCGGGTGATGTTTTGCGACTGATTTGCCAGATCGTGTTCCAGCATCTGTAGCTGATAAAGTTGACCACCGGCTTCGCTGCCGAGTGCCGCTGCTTTTGGTGAGTTGAGCGCAGCCACTTTTTCCATCGCTGCAGCTGTGCTCTCACAATATTCAATCTTCCAGTGTGGAAAACGATTAATGAAATGGCTGCACTGCTGGAACGGCTGCGGATGGCTGTAAACCGTTTCGATCTGTTCCAACGACGTATCGGTAGCAACTAAAACGCAGTGATTTATCGGATTGGTTAATTCGCCGACGATGGATAAAGCTGTGTGTTGCAGCAGGTCGTAGACGTCGTTAATCGAACCAGAGCTGGTGTTTTCAATCGGCAGAACGGCATAGTCCGCTTGCCCTGTTTCCACCATATTGAAGATGTCCTGAAATTTCTGGCAACCACACTCAACAAATTGCTCGAAGTGTCGTGCGGCATATTGGCGCGCGGCAAGATGGGAGTAAGAGCCTTTCGGACCGAGAAACGCAATACGGGCAGAGTGTGACGTTGTTTGGTTGAGGTGATGCTGCAAGAGTGCCTGCTGCGTCAGTACCGAATCTTCAATGATGAGCTGAAATAAGCGGGTAATGTAGTGACCATCAAGATGATGCTTTTTCCCAGCGGCTGTCAGTTTGTCCAGCAAATCACGCTCACGCTCTTTGTCACGAATTGGACGATGCGAATGCAATTTGCTGCGGGCAACGTCCATCGCGAGTTCTCGTCTTTGTGCCAACAATTCAATTAATTGCAGATCCAATGCGCTGATTCGTTCTCGCAGTGCCAGTAATGGGTTATCTGTCATGATGCTGTTACCTGTCTTATGTTCTTATATAAAAAAAGCCTCCTGGTCAGGAGGCTTTTTTGTTCGTCTTCGTATTCTTGCTCTTACGACGAATCGCCTCCCAAATCAGGGGAAGGTGAAAAAGAATACGAAGAAGAACAGTTTATTTGTCATGTTTACTCGGTTAGTCAGGAAGATATCCAGATTCTGAGTAGGTAAGGTAACTGTTGGCTTTTCATCCTGTCAATATAAAATCGCCGAGCGCAATGTTAAACGGGGTATCGCGTTGGCGCTTTAGGACGTGGATTACGACGCCAGGAATGCAAAAACGCGCCCTCAGGCGCGTTATATTGGGATAAAGAGGGTGAATTACTCTTCTTGAGTCGGCTGGAGATTCACTTCTTTGACGCTAGCTACCGCACGTCTGGCTTCACCTTTATGCTGGAGTTTGTCCAACTGGCGTTCGAGCTTGGTAATTAGCTCATTGATGGCGGCATACATATCATCATGCTTGGCGCTGGCAACCAGCGGACCATTTGGCGTACTGATAGTGGCATCGGCCACAAAACCCTGTGGTTCTTTTGACAAAATAATGTGTGGGTTAATCAGCTGGGTTTGCCACTTGTCCAGCTTAGAAAGACGGTCTTCGACATGTTGACGAATTGCGGGGGTGATATCCATTTGCTTACTGGTAATATTAATAGTCATATAAACTTACCTCTCTGCCTATGTCCGTCTTGGATAATTTCAGCATACAGTGAGTTGTGACAAAAAGCGTGATATTGATCGCTTTTTTTCGTCACTTTTTGTCAAGAAAACGCGATTTGTGAAGCATCATCGGGAATAGGAGGGAAGTGCTTGAGGGGGCATCTGGCCTGTGCCATTATTGATAGGATGTATTGGCGTTACCGCGCTGTTGTTGACTCCCGCCAACCTGTTTTTTCTGCATCATTAATGCATAGCCCACCGAACGAGCCATAAAAAAACGGCAACCGAAGCTACTAATGCCGATCAGTTAAGGATCGGTTGACCGATCCAGTGGCTGTGTAAAAATCCGGAAATGCTCACCCGTTTCCGGATTTTTTTATGCACATTGGACAGGCTCTTGATCTGGTATCCCGTTA
>NZ_JAUMIO010000039.1:0-36570 GCF_032905925.1 Pectobacterium sp. HCp5_1 | reverse complement strand
TCAGTGCCGGTATATGTGGCAGTTACTGGAACAGGTAAAGCGATTTATGAATGCCGCTTCGCCGTTCCCCGGAAATCAACATGGTTTGGCTAAAGTGGAGCGGTAATATGCAAAGCTATTTAGGCCGAATAGCCTAAGTGTATTTTCATAGCCATATGGCGGATAGTATTCCGCTCCCATCACGGTATTCTTCTTGAAAAGCATTCCATGAGATGTTGATTTTTTAAATCTCTATCGGAATTCATTAAATAGTCATCACGATAATTCTATATTTTCTTTTTCTTATTAATTTATTTTTATTGTGGCTTTTATTTCTCTTTGTATGGATTCATGAAATGAAATTCGAGTTTTACATAAATAATTAAGCCAATAAATCGATGATAAATATCGCCGATATGATTTAACGACTATTTTATTACCGCCGTTTTTATCTGAGAGGGGAAACCCTGTCGTGATTATCAATGGGATGGCATAAGGAAAATTCATATGAAAAGTGGTCTGAAAACGTATTTATGTATGGCAGCAACGGGGCTTTCTCTGTTTTCTGTTGCTCAAGTAGCACAAGCATGTGGCACTGAGGATTACACGGGGTCTATTTGTTATACTGCCGCAAGTTATTGCCCGAATAACTATGCTGAAGCGCTGGGACAGGTCTTACCTATTAATAGTTATCAGGCATTATACAGTCTTGTGGGGACCACCTATGGAGGGGATGGGCGTGCAACGTTCGGTATTCCAGACTTACGTGGCAGAAGCCCGATTGGGTTAGGTCAAGGGCCTGGGCTGACAAACGTTGTCTTTGGGGAGAAACGTGGAGAGGAAACTAACACGCTGACCGTTTCTCAAATGCCTGTTCACAGTCATGTAGCGACGTTCACGCCTATCGCAGGCACGCAGAATCCTGTTGTCATCAACGCAACGACAGATAAGGGCACGTCAAATACGCCTACCAAGGCAGCTAACCAGCTAGCCACGCCTGATAAACCTGCAGCGCTTATTTATGCGGCACCGGGGGCTGCGACTACACAGGTTCCGCTGGCGGGTGTCAGCGGAGGAGAAATAACTGGCGCTGGTGGTTCGGTCACCTTAGGTAATAGCGGCAGTTCACTACCTGTTTCTAATATTCCGCCTCAAACCGCATTAAGAGCCTGCATTGCGTTAAATGGAATTTATCCACCTCGCCCATAATTATCGCTGTACAAAAAGTAAGTCCAAAAATAACCCCGTCGGAAGACGGGGTTATCGCAGAATAATCAGAACACAAATAACATATTAATGAGGCAAGGCTTCTTTAGGATGCAGCCCCAGATTACCCGGGGACGGCTCACCTTTCACTTCGCCGAGGTACAAACCGATCTGGGCACGGAATGACTCTACTGCGGCACGATCGCTCATGAAGTCGGCAAAAGCCTGTGGGCTGGTATTCTTATATTCCCAGATAGGCTTATAGCCAGCGGGTGGTGCCACGTCAGTACGCACCGACCACATATACCAGACATTGCTCTGCGTCTCTTTATCCAGCAGCCAGCTCAGATACAGCTTGGCGCTTTCCGGGTGTTTAGCCTGTTTGAAAATGGCGGCACGCTGTGCCCAGGAAACAAACGGATCGCTTTTGGGCAGAACGAAGCGTGAATTCGCGTTTTGATCGGGAGCCAGTGCACCGTCGGTTGAGAAGGTCGCCGCTGATTTACCGCTTTCCACATCGTCTGCGGGAGCCTGCGTACCGCGAACATAAACCGGATTCTGCTCTTTGAATTTAGCAACATACTCCCAGCCGTATTTATCGACGACCTGCTTAAACCAGAACAGCACGGCGTCGTCATCGTTCGGGTAGGTTAAGACAATGCTGCCTTTCAGATCGGGACGTAAATAGTCATTGGCTTCTGTCGGCCAGGCATTTTCGGCAATCAGCTTGGTATTGACCACGTTGCTGAACGCATCGACAAATACGCCAGTCCAGGCGCCGTCTTTGTCTTTAAACGCAGGGTACACTTTGTCCCAGCCGATAGGTTTGTAGTTCAGCAGCACGCCTTCTTTTTTCCAGCGTGGGTAATCCTGCAAGGTTTGTAGCTGTACCACATCCGGCACCAGCGTCTTGGTCGTTAGCTGATTATCAATACGTGCATCGTGGAATTTACTGTAATCCACAATGACATTGAGTTTCATGCCCGGAAAGCGTTTTTCAAACGCTTGTTTGATGCCATCCTGCTGACCCGGTGTGTCACCGCCTGCATAGACGGTCACAATACCGCCTTCCCGAAGCGCGTTCTGATAAAGCTCATTGATCGGACGCTTATCGGCCTCTACTGCCGCATAGCTGGCCGCTGCCGTCGCCATCAGTGCCGTAAATGCGACCACCTGTTTTATTTTAAACATCGATTCCTCCTGAATGAGAGCCGTCTCTACCGACGCGCTTTTTATCCTTTATGGCTGTTGGTCAGGATAAGCATGCATAGGCAGAATCATTAAATGATTATCAAGTTATTTAATTTGTTTGATAGTTATTACCCCGCTGAGATGACGATTAATCCGCTTTTTATCTGCGGGCTTGCGTATGTTATCCGGTTGTGAATAATGTTAAATGAGAAAAAATTGAGATTTTAATTCAAAATAAATGAATTAAATTTTGGCGTGAAAGGAAGCACAATAACAGGGAATTACGGCGATATTTAGGCCGCCCTGCGACCTAAAATAGGATTAATTCAAGCGGCGTCGAGAGTACTGTCGAACGCATCCATCAGCAGGAAGGTGCACTCGGCGCGCTGGTGGCTATTGATCATCGGAACCAGCCGCTGGAAGTGCTCAGTCTGGCAGTGAATATCCAGCGCTGCTCTATCCGGCCAGGTTTCGATAAAGGTGAAATGCCCTGGATCTTTCTGATTGATAAAAAGCTCATAGGAGATGCACAGCGGCTCCTGTCGGGTTTTCTCCACTAATTCGCGGTACAGCGGCATGACTACCTCAATGCACTCAGGCTTAATAAAATCCTGTGCGATCACTTTAAGCATAAAATGGCTCTCCCTACATGGTTGTCCTGCTGGTTAAACGGTTCCGGCTAGCCGCGCTGCTGTTTTTCACTCTGATCTGCGCCGTTTCCCTGTCGGTAGGCCAGCGATACCATCAGCGATTGCACCAAACACAGCGTGGCGGACTGTGAACGGAACGCATCAACCTGCGCTTCCTTCACCACAAAGCAAACGTCACTGAGCGTCGCCAGCGGGCTGATCTGACTGTCGGTAATGACGATTTGCCGCGCGCCGGCCTTCGCGGCCATCTCACTGACCATCACGGTTTCCTGTGAGTAGGGCGAGAAGCTGATGGAAACCACCACATCGCGTGAACTGACACGGCTGAGCTGTTCGCGAAACATGCCTCCCAGCCCGTTGACCAGAATGGGGCTGCTTTCCAAATGACTAAGCGCATAGGTGAGGTAAGTGGCGACGCTGAACGAGCGCCGCAGCCCGACGATATAAATCGTTTCCGCCTGAGCCAGCAAATCGACGGCTTTTTGCAGATCCTCTTGCGGGGTACGTGCCGCTAGCTGTTGCATCGCCTGCGCGTTTGAGCGGGCAAACTCATGCAGAATATCCAGCGGCGTTTCTGGCACGGCATCAGCTTCCATCGCTCGAAACAGCCGCGCCCGGTCAGTATAGCTGGCGGTTTCTTCCACCAGATTCATACGGAACAGCTGTTTCATTTCGTTGAAACCGCTGAAATCAAAAGCGTTGGCGAAGCGAATCAAGGTTGAGGGGGGAACGTCAGCACGCTCGGCGATCACTGCGACGGTATCGAAAGCGATGCTGTTGGTGTTATCCAGCACATAGTGCGCCACCTGCTGTAACCGCTTGCTGAGCGAATCATAACGCTCGCGGATCTGTTCCTGTAATTCTCTCAGGCTGGTTGCCATGGGCATATCGGGTTATCTCCCAAAGACGTATAAGAACCTATCCCATTAGGGCGATTGCATGACTGGCGCCTGAAACGGAACAGAAAATTCATTTCTGGATACGGCTGTTTTATCTGTACGACATTTCCGGCGGCACACCTTTATCGATAAGACTATTTTCATAGGCTGCTCGCCTGCCTTTATGGACAGCTGTCTTCAAGTTTACATAAAAATTCGCAGCGGATCACAATAATCAATATTTATTTTATTTTTACGTTAAATGGAATGTTCATTTCATATACTGTAATCCGATAGCAGCCGTTTGTCTCCTCAAAACCCACAAAGGTGTAAACATGGAAACCGTATCTAACTTCATTCAGGGGGCGATTGCCTCCAGCAACAGCCAGCGCTACGCCGCGGTTTACAACCCTGCGACGGGCGAGCAGATTCGCCAGGTTGTGATGTCTGATAAGGCGGAAGTCGAGCAGGCTATTGCCAGCGCGGCGGCGGCATTCCCTGCGTGGTCAAAACATTCTCCGCTGCGCCGTGCACGCGTATTGTTTCGTTTCAAAGCGCTACTGGAAGAACGTATGGATACGCTGGCCCGGCTGATTTCACAGGAGCACGGCAAGGTCTATTCCGATGCCGTGGGGGAGGTGACGCGCGGTCTGGAAGTCGTTGAATTTGCTTGTGGTATTCCCCATTTGCAAAAAGGTGAACACTCGGCGAATGTCGGTACCGGAGTGGATAGCCATTCACTCATGCAGCCGCTCGGCGTGTGCGTCGGGATTACGCCGTTCAACTTCCCGGCGATGGTGCCAATGTGGATGTTCCCGATTGCGCTGGCGACCGGTAATACCTTTGTGCTTAAGCCGTCGGAGAAAGATCCGTCGCTCTCGCTGCTGTTAGCGCAACTGCTGAAAGAAGCGGGTCTGCCGGACGGTGTGTTTAACGTCGTTCAGGGCGACAAAGAAGCGGTGGACGTCCTGCTGACCGATCCGCGCGTGCAGGCGGTGAGCTTTGTGGGATCGACGCCGGTGGCGGAATACATTTATCAGACGGCGTCGGCGCACGGTAAACGCTGTCAGGCGCTGGGCGGGGCGAAAAACCACTGTATCCTGATGCCGGATGCTGACATGGACATGGCCGCCAGCGCGATTATGGGCGCGGCGTTTGGTGCAGCGGGCGAGCGTTGTATGGCGTTGTCGGTGGTGGTCGCCGTTGGTGATGACACGGCGGAAGCGCTGCATCAGCGTCTGAGTGCACAGATCAAAGCAATGCGCGTCGGGCCAGGTCTGGTGGACGGGCAGGAAAATGAAATGGGGCCAGTGATCAGCGCACCGCACCGGGCGAAGATTGCCGACTATATTCAAAGCGGTGTCGATCAGGGTGCGACGCTGCGTATCGATGGTCGCACGCTGTCTGTTCAAGGGCACCCGCAAGGTTACTTTATCGGGCCGACGCTGTTCGACAACGTCACGCCAGAGATGAAGATCTATCAGGAAGAAATTTTTGGCCCGGTGCTGTCCGTGGTGCGCGTGCCGGATTATCAGACGGCGGTAACACTGATTAACAACCATGAATACGGCAACGGCACCGCTATTTTTACCCGCGATGGTGAAACGGCGCGTCAGTTCTGCGAAGAGGTACAGGCCGGTATGGTCGGCGTGAACGTACCGATTCCGGTACCGATGGCGTTCCACAGCTTCGGCGGCTGGAAGCGCTCCATTTTTGGGCCGCTGAATGTCCACGGCAATGACGGCGTGCGCTTCTACACCCGCATGAAAACCGTCACCAGCCGCTGGCCCGCCAGCGTCCGTCTGGAACACCACACCAGCAGCTTCGTCATGCCCACGTTAGAGTGAAGATGTTATGAAAGAACTAAAACTTCGGCTGGTTCATTACGATAAATAGCAGTGCAGATTTTTATTGTTTTTTCTTTCACGTAAAAAATTGCGCTGAGGTGGCGTGACCGTCGGGTGAGCGACAAGGATGTCGCGAAAGCCAGTGCCGCGTCTGGAGCGCGTCACTGGTGGCCCGGCTACGGGCACGAACGCCGAAGGTCTCGCGTAGCGACGCAATTTCCCGTGGAGAAGCCTGGGGTCATGGGGCAGCGGCGATTGAGCTGCCCCATGTCGGGCGTGTGCAGCAGTGTGGAAAAGAAGTGATTTGCGCAACACGCACGAAACTTTATGCCGACTGACATAGAAATCGTTTCTATGGCCAGCACGGTGGCTAGCCGTCTGGATAAAACAGGTAGGAGTAGATCAATGGATACGTGTCGCATCACCATGGCGCAGGCGCTGGTCAGGTTTCTCAACCAGCAATACCTCAGCGTAGACGGTGAAGAATCCCCCTTTGTGCAGGGCGTCATGACCATTTTTGGTCACGGCAATGTGCTGGGCATCGGCCAGGCGCTGGAGCAGGAGGCGAATCGTCTCACCGTGCATCAGGGGTGCAACGAACAGGGAATGGCGCACATCGCTGTCGGATTCGCTAAACAGCACAAGCGGCGGAGAATCTATGCGGTGACCTCATCGGTGGGGCCGGGGGCGGCAAATATGGTCACTGCTGCGGCGACCGCCACCGCCAACCGTATTCCGGTACTGCTGCTGCCCGGCGATCTCTTCGCCTGCCGCCAGCCGGATCCGGTTTTGCAGCAGGTCGAGCAATATCACGATCTGTCGATTAGCACCAATGACTGCTTCAAACCCGTTTCCCGCTACTGGGATCGCATTAATCGCCCTGAACAGCTGATGAGTGCGCTGATTAATGCCATGCGTGTGCTGACCGATCCGGCAGATACTGGCGCGGTAACGCTGTGTTTACCGCAGGATGTGCAGGCGGAAGTCTGGGATTATCCGACATCCTTTTTCCGCAAGCGCGTCCATCATCTTGAACGCCGTCCGCCGGATGCGGCACGGCTGGATGAGGCGGCGGCGCTGATTGCGAGCAAGCGCCGTCCGATGCTGATTTGCGGCGGCGGTGTACGTTATTCCGGCGCGCATGATGCGCTGGCGCAGTTTGCTGAGCAGTTTGCGATTCCGTTTGGCGAAACGCAGGCGGGTAAAGGTGCGATTGTTTCCTCACATCCGCTGAACTGTGGCGGTATTGGTGTGACGGGTGGGCTGGCGGCGAATCGGCTGGCGCAAGAGGCGGATCTGATTATCGGCGTCGGGACGCGTTTAACCGATTTTACTACCGGCTCAAAATCGCTGTTTCAGAACCCGAACGTCGAATTTTTACTGCTCAACGTTGCCGAGTTCGATGCGTTAAAACTGGATGCGCTGCCCCTGATCGCCGATGCGCGTGTCGGGCTGGAGGCGCTGACCGAACGGCTGGCGACGGCGTCTTATCGTAGCGGCTGGCAGCAGGCCGTTGATCAGGCTCGTGCGGAATGGGAGCGCGAACTACAGCGGCTGTTTACCGTGCAGGACAAAGGCGAACTAGTGCCGGAAGTGGTGGATGGGCTGGAAGACAAGCTGGATGAATATCGCCAGATGTTGAATACCCATCTGACGCAAACGCGCGTGCTGGGCATACTGAATGAAGAGCTGGAAGACAGCGCGGTTGTGGTGGGCGCGGCGGGCTCGTTGCCGGGCGATCTACAGCGCGTGTGGCAGGTGAAAACGCCGGACAGCTATCATCTGGAATACGGCTACTCGTGCATGGGATACGAAATTGCGGCAGCGATTGGTGCACGTCTTGCGGCACCGCAACAGCCCGTCTACGCGATGGTCGGCGACGGTTCCTATTTGATGCTTCACACCGAACTGCAAACGGCGGTGCAAGAGGGCATAAAAATCACCGTGCTGCTGTTCGATAACGCGGGCTTTGGCTGTATCAACAACCTGCAAATGAGTCAGGGAATGGGCAGCTTCTGTACGGAAAATCGCTATCGAGATGCGGAATCGGGGCAACTGCGCGGTGCGCTTATTCCGGTGGATTTTGCCAAGAATGCGGAAAGCTACGGTTGCAAAGCGTGGCGGGTACATGATGAAGCCTCGCTCAGGCAGGCGCTGACGGAATCACGCCAGCATGCGGGGCCGGTGCTGCTCGATATCAAGGTACTGCCGAAGACCATGACGCACGGCTATGAATCCTGGTGGCGCACTGGCACGGCGCAGGTTGCTGATAACCCGGAGATTGAGTCTGCGGCCAATAACGTGAAAGCCGCGCTTTCCCGCGCACGGCAGTATTAGGTGATCTCCCCTGTATCACTGTCTCTTAGTCACCATGATGTAGGGTCGCTAGTTGTGTTGGGTGTTATCCGGCGTAAAAAATTATGCTGAGGAGATAGCAGGCTTAGGATGAGCCGCATGGACGCGGCGAAAGCTTGCGCCACGTATGGAACGTGTCGCAAGCGGTCCTCTAAGCCTGATACCGACGAAGGCATCGCGCAGCGACATAATTTAGCCGGAAGCCAGGGTTCACAGGGCGACGGCAACTGAGCCGCCCTGTGTCGGGCGCGTGCTACGAGGTGGCATGGAATAGCTGTATTGTAGCGCACGAAACGGTCTCTGAATCTGCATAAAATGTGATGAAGAGACAGCCTGTGCAGATGAAGTTTGCAATCTGTAGTGTTGCCTAATCCTTCCCTATACTCCTGAACCAATATGAAACATTCATTTCATTTTCAAACCGTGGTTTCATTTTCCTTCCTGCTGTGCGCTAGCGTCTGACCGTTCCTCTGACATTCCGGTATACCGCCACAGACATACTCATTAGATGTGTGATTGGGGTTGCAGAAAACAGCGAAGATGTCATGAAAATGTTAACTGGCGCGCAAAAACATAATTTTCAATTTATACAAAACTGAAATAAATGTTTTATTTTACCTATCAGGATTCGCGGTAAAGAGCGGGTGATGATGGGGCTGGGGAGAATGCGACTAGCCGTTATCCGTCACTTTTTCAGTCTGGCATTAAACGCCACTCAGGCAGCAAGGGAGCACCTATGTTTAACATCGCTTTACTGGGCGCGGGCCGCATCGGTCAGGTCCATGCAGTGAACATCGCGGCACACAAAGAAACCAACCTGTACGCGGTGGTCGATCCCAACCCAACCAATGCCACGGCGCTGGCTGAACGCTACCATACCAAAGTGCAAACCGTGGATGAAGTTATGAACGATCCGGCGGTACACGCCGTTCTGATTGCGTCCGCGACCGACACGCACGCCGACCTGATTGAGCTGGCCGCCAAACATGGCAAAGCCATTTTCTGTGAAAAACCGGTGCATCTGGATATTGCTCGCGTTCGCGATTGCCTGACCGTCGTCAAACAGCAGAACGTGCCGTTGTTTGTCGGTTTCAACCGCCGCTACGACCCGCAATTCCGCCGCGTCAAAACGCTGGCTGGCGAAGGTCGCATCGGCAAGCCGGAATCTCTCCTGATTATCTCTCGCGATCCGTCGCCGCCGCCTGCCGAGTACGTCCGCGTTTCCGGCGGGATGTTCCGCGACATGACGATCCATGATTTTGATATGGCGCGCTTCATTATGGGCGAAGAACCCGTGTCGGTCTTTGCGCAAGGCAGCAATCTGGTCGATCCGGCGATTGGTGAAGCGGGCGACATCGATACCGCATTCATCGTGCTGAAATTCGCCTCTGGCGCGATGGCGACCATCGTCAACAGCCGCCGCTCCGGCTACGGCTACGATCAGCGCCTCGAACTGCATGGCGCGAAAGGCGTACTCAGCGCGGGCAACATCCGCGAAAACGTGGTTGAGCAGTGGACTGACGACGGTTGTCTGGCGGCGAAACCCGAATACTTCTTCCTGCAACGCTATCACGCCGCCTACGCGGCAGAGTGGCAGCACTTTGTCGACGTGCTGAATGGCCGCACGCAGCCGGAATGCTCCGGGCTGGACGGCGAGCGTGCGCTGAATCTGGCGGATAAAGCCTTTGAATCATTGGCTCAAGGCAAGGAGGTCGCCGTGTAACCGTATCGGCATCGGCACATCGCGTTTTACCTGCTTTCAACCCTACACCCATACTCATAACAGAAGCAGAGAAAAGACATATGAAAAAGATCATCAGCGTTTCCGCAATCGCCATCGCACTGGGTCTGTCTGGTTTTGCTCAGGCCCAAAATGAACAAATCGTTTTCAGTACGCCGAATCTCGCTATGCCGTTTGAAGTACATATGCAGCGCACCGCTGTTAAAGCCGCCAAAGAACTGGGCGTGAATTTGCAGGTGTTGGATGGGCAGGGCAGCTCACCGAAGCAGGCCGCCGACTTGGAAAATGCTATTACGCGTGGGGCGCAGGGCTTTGTTGTCTCGCCGAATGACGTTAACGCGGTGTCCAGCGCTGTTACCGATATTCAGGATGCCAAGCTGCCCGTGGTGACGCTGGATCGTTCGGTAAAAACGGAAAAAGCAGTGCCGCACTTTGGTGCCAATAACTATAAAGGCGGTCAGGCGATTGCCGACTATGTCAAAACCAAATTCCCAGATGGTGCAGAGATCATTCTGCTGACCGGTCAACCGGGTTCGTCTTCTAACATCGAGCGTACGCAGGGGATTCGCGACAGCCTGAAAGCGGGTGGCAGCAAATACCACATCGTCGCGGACCAGACGGGGAACTGGATGCGTTCAGAAGGGATGCGCATCGTGGAAAGCGTTTTTCCTTCGCTGCCTAAACGCCCGCAGGTGATCCTCTCTGCGAATGACGACATGGCGCTGGGCGCGATTGAAGCGTTACAAGGGCAAGGTTTGAAACCCGGCGACGTGATGGTGACCGGCTTTGACGCCGTGCCGGAAGCGCTGGCTCGCGTACGCGACGGTTGGCTGGCCGTGACTGCCGATCAACGTCCGGGCTACGCGGTGACAACTGCGTTGACGCAGTTGACCAACAACATCCGCAGTAAAGCGCCTATCACCGGGGCAGACTACCAACCGACCATGATTACCAAAGATAACCTGAACGATGCTGAACGTATTGGCGAAGCGGGTAAATAAGTCGTTTTCTACGTAATCAATAAAGGTATTCAGCAGGCCGCGTCCGCGCGGCCTTGCGGGAGGAAGGTAAATATGACGGAACCCCTACTGAACATTACCAATCTGGCAAAGAGCTTCTCAGGCGTTTGGGCGTTGAGCAACGCGCAGCTGACCGTACAACCGGGAGAGATTCATGCGCTATTGGGAGAAAATGGCGCGGGCAAATCGACACTGTTGAAGGCGCTGGCAGGGGCGCAGCCGCAGACCAGCGGCGACATCTGGTTTGGTGGCGAGACGCTGTTACCGCTCGAATCGCCCGTTGAGCGCCAAAAGCGGGGGATTATCACCATTTATCAGGAATTTAATTTGCTGCCCAATATGAGCGTGGCGGAGAACATGTTCCTGGGACGCGAACCGCAAAGCAGCAGGGTATTCGTGGACGCGCTGGCGGTGAATCGCGAGGCGAAAGCGGTACTGGATTACCTGAAACTGAACATTGCGCCGACGACGCAGGTTGCGCGTTTGAGCGTAGCACAGCAGCAGATGGTGGAGATTGCCAGAGCACTGACGCTGAACGCCAAGCTGATTGTGATGGACGAACCGTCGGCGGCGCTGAGCGACAGTGAAGTCGACAGCCTGCACCGTGTGGTGCGCGAGCTGAAAGGGCGTGGCGTGAGCGTGGTGTATGTCACGCACCGGCTACACGAAGTCTTCCAACTGTGCGATCGGTTTACCGTGTTTCAGGACGGCCGCTACACCGGTTCCGGCGATGTTGCCAGCACGAATGTGCAGGAGATTATTCGTCTGATGGTCGGCCGTGACGTGGTGTTTAACCGCCGTCCGCCTTCGGAAACGCATCATCAGGATAAGCCGGTACGGCTGGCAGTGAAGGGCTTAAGCCGGGAAAAACCGCCGCTGGATGCACACGGTATCGCGCTGAAAGACATCAACTTCCAGGTGCATGCGGGCGAAGTGCTCGGTATTGCCGGGCTGGTAGGCGCGGGACGTACGGAAATCGCACGCTGCCTGTTTGGTGCAGACGCATTCTCTACCGGTGAATTTGTGCTGGATGACGAACCCTATTATCCCTCCACGCCGCTGCATGCACTGTCGCAAGGCATCGCGCTGGTGCCGGAAGACCGCAAGAAAGAGGGCGCGGTGCTGGGGTTGTCGATCAGGGAAAATATCTCGCTTTCCAACCTCTCGTCGCTGATGCGCTGGCGCTGGTTTGTCGACACCCGTAAGGAGGACGACCTGATTGAGGCCTACCGTCAGGCGCTGCACATCAAGATGGTGAACAGCGAGCAGGAAGTGCGCAAGCTGTCGGGCGGTAACCAGCAAAAGGTGATTCTTGCCCGCTGTATGGCACTGAATCCCAAGGTATTGATTGTGGATGAGCCCACGCGCGGCATCGATGTCGGCACCAAGTCTGAGGTGCATCAGGTGCTGTTCGATATGGCGAAACGGGGCGTCGCCGTGATTGTGATTTCCTCCGACCTGCCGGAAATCATGGCGATTTCCGACCGCATTATCACGCTCAGTGAAGGGCGGATTAGCGGGGAAATTCATGGCGATGACGCCACAGAAGAAAAACTGATGACGATGATGGCCATTTGCCACGACGCATTACACGCAGCATAACGGAGGTGACGCATGTCCCAGCAGCCGCTTTCTAAGAGCATTACGCCGTCCAATCCGCGTGGACGTTTTGACCCAATCGCCTTTTTTGAACGCTTCGGCGTGTTTATTTTCATGATTCTGCTGCTGATTTTCTTTCAGTCGCAGAACAGCAATTTTCTGTCCGAGCGCAACATCACCAACATTCTGACCGAAGTCTCCATCTACGGCATCATGGCCGTCGGGATGACGTTCGTTATCCTGACTGCGGGGATCGACCTGTCCGTCGGCTCGATTCTGGCGGTGTGCGCCATTACCGCCGCCTCGGTCATTAAAGGCGACAACTTCACCACCGTCGATCCGGATGCCTGGTACGGCTTGAGCTGGCTGGTCGCGTTGGGCGTCTGTCTGGCAATGGGCACCTTCATTGGCTTCCTGCATGGTTTGGGTGTCACCAAACTGCGTCTGCCGCCGTTCATCGTCACGCTGGGCGGGATGACGATCTGGCGTGGATTAACGCTGGTGATGAACGACGGTGCGCCGATTGCCGGTTTTGACCCCGGCTATCGCTGGTGGGGGCGAGGCGAGATCCTGGGTATTTCGGTGCCGATCTGGATCTTCGCACTGGTCGCTTTACTGGGTTATCTGGCGCTGCATAAAACCCGCTGGGGCCGCTTCGTGTACGCCATCGGCGGCAACACCGAAGCCGCGCGGCTGGCCGGGGTGAACGTGCAGCGTGTGCTGGTCAGCGTTTACGTGGTGATTGGCTGTCTGGCCGGGCTGGCGGGCTTTATTCTCAGCGCCCGTCTCGGTAGCGCAGAAGCGGTTGCGGGGATCACCTTCGAGCTGCGCGTCATCGCCTCGGTGGTCATCGGTGGCACCTCGCTGATGGGCGGCTACGGCCGGATCAGCGGCACCATTATCGGCTCGATCATCATGGGGATTCTGATTAACGGACTGGTGTTGATGAACGTATCGGCCTACTACCAGCAGATTATTACCGGGTTAATTATCGTGCTGGCGGTGGCGTTCGACACCTACGCCAAGAGCCGTCGCGGCGCTATCTGAGCCGCACCCGTACCGACTCTTTTTTCGCACTGAGGTGGATATGAAGGATGTACGCATTGGGTTAATCGGCACCGGCTATATCGGTCGTGCGCATGCCATCGCCTACGCACAGGCACCGACGGTCTTCCCGCTGAAAGGCAATCTGGTGAAGGCGATGCTGGCAGAAGTATCGCCGGAGCTGGCAGCCCGACGGGCGCAGGAGTTTGGCTTCCTGCGCTCCACAGGGGACTGGCGTGCGCTGGTGGCGGATCCAGACATTGACGTGGTGGACATTTGCGCGCCGAACTTTCTGCATAAGACGATGGCGATGGCAGCCATCCAGCACGGCAAGCACGTTTACTCGGAAAAGCCGCTGGCGCTGAACGCGCGTGATGCCCGAGAAATGGTCGACGCCGCGCAGCAGGCGGGCGTGAAAACGCTGGTGGGCTTCAACTACATGAAGAACCCGACCTCACAGCTGGCCAAAGAGATTATCGCCAGCGGCGAGATTGGTGACGTGGTGCATTTTTACGGCACGCATAACGAAGATTATCTGGCCGATCCGAACAAACCGGCCGACTGGCACTGTTTCAAAGAAACTGCTGGGCTGGGGGCGCTGGGGGATCTGGCGGCGCATATCGTCAACATGGCGCAGTATCTGGTGGGTGATATCGCCAGCGTCTGCGGTGACCTGCAAACGGTGATTGCGCAGCGTCCGACGGCACCGGGCAGCAGCGAATTAGTACAGGTGGAGAATGAAGATCAGGCGCATGCAATGGTGCGGTTCGCCAGCGGCGCACGCGGCGTGATTGAAACGTCGCGCATCGCCTGCGGCCGAAAAATGGGCCTGACCTATGTCGTGACCGGCACGAAAGGCACGCTGAGTTACACGCAGGAACGCATGGCGGAGCTGAAGCTTTATCGGCATGACGAACCGGAGAACCGGCAGGGATTTAAAACGCTGCTGACCGGGCCGCAGCATCCTGACTATGCGGCTTTTTGCGCCAGCGCCGGACACGGTATTGGATTTAACGATCAGAAAACGGTGGAGGTGCGCGATTTGATCGACGGTATTGCGGCTGACGTCCCGATGTGGCCGGATTTCGAAGAGGGCTGGAAAGTCTCGCGAGTTCTGGATGCGATCGTGCAGTCACACGAAACGGCGCGCTGGGTGAATGTGGATGAGGTGGGCTAATACGTCAGCTGACGTGATTTCTTCTTTTTTTACGCGATTTTTACAGGATTGGCCGCTATGAATAAGGAAAAGACGTTTGATGTGATTTGCATGGGGCGCGTTGCTGTCGATCTGTACGGGCAGCAAATCGGCGCGCGTCTGGAAGATATGGGCAGTTTTGCCAAGTATCTGGGCGGGTCGTCCGGCAACGTGGCTTACGGCACGGCGCGACAGGGGTTGCGTTCTTCTATGCTGGCGCGGGTGGGCGACGAGCATATGGGGCGCTTCCTGCGTGAAGAGTTGAATCAGGTCGGCTGTGACACCAGCCATTTAATTACCGATAAGGAACGTCTGACGGCGCTGGTGCTGTTGGGCATTAAAGATCGCGATACCTTTCCGCTGATTTTCTACCGCGATAACTGCGCCGATATGGCGATCTCGCCGGAAGATTTCACCGAGGATTACATCGCGTCGTCGCGCTGCCTGGCGATTACCGGCACGCATCTCTCTCATCCGAACACGCGTGAAGCGGTGCTAACGGCGCTGCAATACGCGCGGCGTAACGGGGTGAAAACGGCGCTGGATATCGACTACCGTCCGGTGCTGTGGGGGCTGACGTCGCTGGGCGATGGCGAAACGCGTTTTGTTGAAGCGCAGGCGGTCACGGAGCAGTTGCAGCAGGTGCTGTCACTGTTCGATGTGATTGTCGGCACCGAGGAGGAGTTCCACATTGCAGGCGGCAGCACGGATACCTTGCAGGCGCTGCGCACGGTGCGGCAGCACACGCAGGCGGAACTGGTGTGCAAACGTGGGGCGCTGGGGTGCTCGGTGTTTAGCGACGCGATTCCTGACCATCTGGATAAAGGCATCACGATCAAAGGCGTGCGCGTGGATGTGCTGAACGTGCTGGGGGCAGGCGATGCGTTTATGTCCGGCCTGCTGCGCGGCTACCTCAACGGTGAAGGCTGGGAGAAAGCCTGTGCGTACGCCAATGCCTGCGGCGCGTTGGTGGTATCACGCCACGGCTGTGCGCCAGCCATGCCAAGCAAGATCGAACTGGATAACTATCTGGCCCGTGCGGCGAGCGTCCCACGCCCTGATTTGGACGAAGAGCTTAACCATCTGCATCGTGTTACGACACGTCGTAAACAGTGGCATGAGCTGTGTGTGATAGCGTTCGATCACCGTAGTCAGTTGGAAGACATGGCGTTGAACTGCGGTACTGAAATCAGCCGTATTCCGGCACTGAAAAAGCTGATTCTGCGTGCCAGCTATGACGCGGCACAACAGGCAGGGCTGGAAGGCAAAGCGGGTCTGCTGTGCGACGGCACGTTCGGACAGGATGCGCTGAATGACATCACCGGGAAAGGCTGGTGGATCGGCCGGCCGATTGAGCTGCCGGGATCGCGCCCGTTAATGATGGAGCGCGGTAATATTGGCTCACAGCTGGTGAGCTGGCCGCTAGAACACGTCGTGAAATGTCTGGTGTTCTTCCACCCGGAAGACGCTCACGCGCTACGGCGCGAGCAGGAAATGAAGGTGATGGAGGTCTATCAGGCCTGTCGTCAATCCGGCCATGAACTGCTGCTTGAAGTCATTCTGCCTGCGGGGATGCCGCACAGCGATGCGCTTTATCTGCGTGCGATTCAACGCTTCTACAACCTCGGCGTACGGCCGGACTGGTGGAAACTACCGCCGCTGTCCTCCGAAGGCTGGGAGCAGCTTACGCCGCTGCTGGCGCAGCGCGATCCTTACTGTCGTGGCGTGGTGATTCTGGGGCTGGATGCGCCGCTGGAAACGTTGCAGCAGGGATTCAGCGCCGCCGTAGGCTTCCCGATTGTGAAAGGTTTTGCTGTCGGTCGTACCCTGTTTGCCCAGCCAGCACAAAAATGGCTGCGTAACGAGATCGATGACGCCGAATTGATTGAGCAAGTTAAACATAACTATCTGCAACTGATCGCCGTCTGGCGTCAGCGCGGTTAACCCATTCTATGCTCTAAATAATTCGAGTTTCAGGAAGGCGGCAAGAGAAGGAATCCCGATGAGCTTACTCAGGTAAGTGATTCGGGTGACTGAACGTAGCCAACGCACATGCAACTTGAAGTATGACGAGCATATCTATTTGAATAAGGGACATAACATGAGCGTTCAACTTGGTATTAATCCACTCACCTGGACCAATGACGATCTGCCTTCTCTGGGCGCGGACACTCCGCTGGAAACTTGTCTGAGCGAAGGGCGGCAGGCTGGTTTCGCCGGTTTTGAATTAGGTAATAAATTCCCGCGTCAGGCCAGCGTGCTGGGGCCGATCTTGCAAGCGCACGATCTGCGCTTAGTCTCCGGCTGGTACTCCGGCGAACTGCTCACCCGCTCAGTAGAAGAAGAGATTGAAGCGGTGCAGGGGCATCTGGCGTTGCTGCGCGACCTCGGCGCGACGGTACTGGTGTTTGCCGAAGTGACGGGCGCGATTCACGGCGACCAACAGAAACCGGTCCATCTGCGCCCGCGTTTCCCCAAAGAATGCTGGCCGGAATACGGCAAAAAACTGACCGAGTTTGCGCGCTACACGCAAAGTCAGGGCGTGCAGATTGCCTATCATCACCATATGGGGACGGTGATTGAAAGCGCACAGGACGTGGACAATTTGATGGAACATACTGGGCCGGAAGTCGGGCTACTGCTGGATACCGGACACTTTACGTTCGCGGGTGCCGATCCGGTTGCGGTGGCGAAGCGCTGGATTAACCGCATCAATCACGTTCACTGCAAAGACATTCGTCCAGACGTGCTGAAAGACGTGAAAAACCGCAAGACCAGTTTTCTGGACGCGGTGCTGAGTGGCGTCTTTACCGTGCCGGGCGATGGCTGTGTCGATTATCCGGCGGTGTTCAGCATCCTGAAAGCCCATAATTACAGCGGATGGCTGGTGGTCGAAGCGGAACAAGATCCGGCTGTCGCTCATCCGCTGACGTACGCGACACTGGGCTACAATAACTTGCAACGTTTCGCCCAGCAGGCGGAATTGATCTGATTCGTGGTGATATCCCCCGCATCTTCACGCTGCCAGCAGACCAATGCGCAGGCAGCGTGAAGTCGGGGGGAGATAAGGAGGCAAAAGATGTCCCGATTGTTATCACGCCATCGTGCTCCTGACGAACATGGCCGTACCCAGCACATCACGCCGGAAACGGCGGGCTGGCGATACGTGGGGTTCGAGGTATATCAATTGGTACCTGAGCAGGTGCTATCGCTGCCCGCCAGTGATAACGAGCGCTGTCTGGTACTGGTCAGCGGCAAGGCAACGGTTGTCACGCCAGGTGAGCGCTTTGAGCAGATTGGCGACAGAATGAGCCCGTTTGAGCGCAGAAAACCCTATGCGGTTTATGTCACGACGGGAGAGACGATTACAGTGACGGCGCACACCGCGCTGGAACTGGCTGTTTGCGCTGCACCGGGATTCGGCACGCATCCGACCCGGCTGATCGCCCCGCAGGATATCGACGCCGAGCAGCGTGGGGTCGGTAATAACCAGCGCTATGTGCATAATATTTTGCCGGAGGACAAAGCGGCAGATAGCCTGCTGGTGGTCGAAGTGTACACCGATGAAGGCTGCACCAGCTCTTATCCCAGCCACAAGCACGATGTCGATAATCCGCCGCAGGAAACCTATCTGGAAGAAACCTACTACCATCGTTTGAACCCAGAACAGGGATTCTGCCTGCAACGCGTCTATACCGATGACCGGTCATTAGATGAATGTATGGCGGTCTACAATAGGGACGTGGTGCAGGTGCCGCGCGGCTATCACCCGGTTGCCACCCTTGCAGGCTATGACAGCTACTACCTGAATGTGATGGCCGGCCCGACGCGCCAGTGGCGTTTCACCTGGGAAGCCGATCATCAGTGGATAAACAGTCCCGAGTATGCGGATAAGCATAGGAAGGGCAACGTGTAGCGATACTGGCAAACGAACGTGAGAATGGGCAGTGGCTTATAGGTAACCTGTAGGTTACTGCCATAATGTACTTGGGAAAGTTAGCTAGCTAACACAATATGTTTAACCAGTTTCATCTGAAAGCAGGTCGCTTTCATAATCCTGTCCGCCATGCCAAATGCCGAGAACCGTTACCGTTTTTTTCTCTTTTTCCACCATAAAAGCAATAAGTGTTCGTTTGCTGTGATTAGTGACACGCAGTCCAGGAAAAATATCGTTGCGCTGGTTTCCTCTTTCAGGAAATAACTCAAGCGACTCACAGTAACTGACAATGCTTTCGGTATAGCTGAGTGCAGTTTTGGGTGACGAAACCCTCGCGATGTAGCGATACAGTGCTGCGAGTTGTTCCTCCGCTTCCGGTGCGAATACTACCCTGTAATCCATTACTTTTCTCCGGTCATCTTCCTGAACTCGGCTTTTAATCTGTTCCTCATGTCGCTACTGCTGAGGCTTTCTGTTTCACCGCGTTGCAGCGCGTTCCAGGCGGGAACGACTTGTTCCTGCAGCCAATTCTCTACTGCATTATCGCGTGCAATTAGCGCTCGAAGTCCTTCCCGAATAACCTCACTTTCTGACGCGTATTCACCGCTGGCAACTCGTGCTTTCACCTGCGCAGCCATTTCATTTGGCAACGTTATACTCATCTGCTGTGTTGTTCTCATTGTCTACCCCTTCAACATACCGATAGGATTTAATCATACTCATTATTTCCCATCTTGTCAGGGGTGAACCACCTGGATCAGACGTCTCGGTTCACCGAAATATTATCGAGTTTACCTGCTTTCAAATAGCCAATGTGGCTAGCCATCAGTTCGGCTTCCTGTTCGCTGTGTGTGACTAAGAGCGCGGTTTGTCCGGCGTCGCGCAGGATGTCGCGCACTTCCTGTCCCAGTCGTTTGCGGCTGTCGGGATCGAGGCTGGATAGCGGTTCGTCGAGCAACAGCACAGCAGGTTGCGGGGCCAGCGCTCGCGCGAGTGCAATACGTTGCTGTTGTCCGCCGGACATCTCATGCGGATAGCGCTGTGCCAGCGAGACGAGATCGACCAGCTCAAGCATGGCGCGGACGCGCGACTGCTGGAGATCCTTCGGCTGCTTTCTCAGACCGAAAGCAATATTCTGCGCGGCGGTCAGATGGGGAAACAGCGCGTAGTCCTGAAACACCATCCCGACGTTGCGCTGTTCCGGCGGCAGATGCACGTCCGGGCCCGCCACACAGCGTCCGCCGACGTGAATCGTTCCCTGAGTCAGGTGTTCAAAACCCGCAATCGCGCGTAAGGCCGTGGTTTTACCGCATCCTGATGCGCCCAGCAGACAGGCCAGTTCACCCGCGGCAACTTCCATAGAAAAACCGTTCAGCACGTGATGCATATTGTGCTTGTGCCCGTAGGCGACGTGGATATTATTCAGAACGAGTGTAGCCTCAGACACCTTGACTCTTCCTCATGATTTTCATTCTTTCTCAACCGACGTTTTTAGCTGACTGCGGGCCAGCAGCACAACGGGCAGCGTACCCGCCAGTACGATCAGCAATGCAGCAATCGCGCCTTCTTCGTAGGTGCCTCTGGCGGCTTCGGCATACAGAACGGTCGCCAGCGTTTCGAAATTAACCGGCCGCAGCAGCAGCGTGGCAGGGAGCTCTTTCATCGCGTCGGCAAACACCAGTAGCGCACTGGTCACCAGCGCGGAGCGCAGCAGAGGAAGGTGCACGCGGAAAAAGGTGACAAATTCACTTTCGCCCAGCAGACGCGATGCCTGTTCTATCACTGGGGGAATGCGCGTCAGCCCAGCATCAAGCGCACCAATCCCAATCGCCATAAAGCGAATGGCGCAGCAGACTACCAGAAGGATACCGGCGGAAAGCAGCGGCAATCCCTTATAGCCTATCAATCCGGCGAGAAAATTATCCGTCGCCATGCCGGGCGTCAGCATGCCAATCGCCAGTACCGTACCGGGCACGGCATAGCCCAGCGAGGCGATTCTCAGTATCGTGCGGCGGCGTTCTGGTGAACGGTCAGTGATAGCTGAATGACGGGCATACCACGCAATAATCAGGCTAACGAACGTGACGACCAGCGTGACGCCAACGGCCAGCAGCAGCGAGTTCTGCAACGACTGTATCAGACCCGCAGAGATCGTCACACTATCGCCCAGCCGTTTCGCGCTTTCCCAGGCCAGAAAGAGGGCAGGGGCGATGAAGCCGAGCAGGATAGGCAACGCGGTCACACCGGTTGCCAACCAGGCGCGTACGCCTTTCAGCGGTGCGGGCATGATGCCGCGCATTTGGCGGCTGGTGCCGTAGCGCTGGTTTTTCCGGCCGTAATATTCCAGCGTCAGCAGCAGGATAACGACCGTCAGCATCGTGCAGGCAATCTGTGCTGCGGCGGGTAAATCCGAACGGGTGACCCAGGTGGTGTAAACCGTCACGGTCAGCGTATTGACCCCAAGGAACTCGGAGGCACCAATATCATTCAGCGTTTCCAGCAAAGCCAGACTGGTGCCGACGGCCAACGCAGGGCGTGCCATCGGCAGGGCGACGTGCAGGAAAGTGCCCGTTGCGCTCAATCCTAGCGTGCGTGCGGCTTCCAGCAAGTGTGCTGGCTGGCTGATAAACATCGCGCGCATGGTTAGATAAACGTACGGATAGAGCACCAGACCGAGTAGCAGAATTGCACCCGTCATGGATCGCAGGTCCGGCAGGCGGAACTGACGCGGACTGTCGTAGCCCAGCACGCTGCGGATCGCTTCCTGAATTGGCCCTATAGGATGCAGCAGATCGAGCCAGGCAAACGCGACAATATAGGTTGGCATCGCCAGCGGTAGCAGCAGCGCCCAGCTAACAAACTGTCTGCCGGGGAAATCAAACGCGGTCACCAGCCAGGCGCAGCCTGCACCAATCACCATGACGAGTGCGCCGACGCCGACGAGCAGAATGAGTGTGTTGAGTGCAGCATCGGGCAGCACGTAGCGCATCAGGTGATCCCAATGGCCAACACCCGCGCCAGCCGCTAGCCAAAGCAGGGAAACCAGCGGGGCCAGAACACCGAGTGCAATGATGACGGCAGCGATGCGAAGCGGAGAAAAAAAGAGGCGCGGCCGCCCGAAGGCGCCGCGCAGGGTTGACGAACCGGTCTTATTGATCGAATCCAACTTTATCTACCAACTGACTAGCCTGTTTACGGAATTTAACGATGTCAGTCAGCGGAATGCTATCCACATTCACTTCACCAATCGTGCTGCCGATGGTGGACTCCAGCGCGACGCCTTTACGAACCGGATATTCGTAGTTCGCCTGTGCATAGATCTGCTGAGCCGGAGCGGAGATCAGATATTCCATTAATTTCACGGCTTGATCTTTATGTGGTGCGTGGCGTGCAATGGCAGCACCGCTGATATTGACGTGCGTACCGCCGTTCTCAAATGTAGGCTGAACGACTTTGATGGCATCGCCCCATTTACGAGCATCGGTACCTTCTTTGGCGTTCTTCATATGGCCGACATAATAAGAGTTCGCCAGACCCACATCGCAGATGCCGCCGAGGATATCGCGCGCCACGTCACGGTCACCGCCCGTGGCTTTACGCGCCAGATTGTCTTTCACACCGCGCAGCCAGGTTTCAGTTTTGGCTTCACCATGATGTGCGATCATCGCGGCAACCAGCGCGGTATTATAAGGGTGTTGACCCGCACGGATACACACTTTGCCTTTCCATTTCGGATCGGCCAGATTTTCGTAAGTAATGCCGGTCAGCGGCAGCGATTTTTCTGCATAGAGCACGCGAGAGCGCATCGACAGACCAAACCATTGGTTATCTTTGTCACGTAGCGCCGCCGGGATAGCCTCGGTTAATGCACTGGACTGGATCGGCTGTGTAACACCGGCTTCTACCAGATCGATCAGGTTACCGGCATCAACGGTCATCAGCAGGTCAGCCGGTGAGTTTTGACCTTCCGCCTTCACTCGCTCCAGCATGCCGTCCTTGATGAACACGGTATTCACTTTAACCGACGTCTCTTTGGTGAACGCATCCAGCAGCGGCTGAATCAGGCCGGGCTCACGCGTGGTGTAGAGCGTCAGAGAGTCATCTGCGGCAGCAGCAGGCAGGGCATAGGCCACCATTAGCGATGAAGCCAGCGTCAGCAGGCGCGCTTTTTTGCGCAGAACAGACAGCGTTTTTGACATGTTATTATCTTCTCCAGAGTGAATGTGATGCGTAAATTAATAAAATAAGGAGATATTTTCGGCAGGTGACAAAAACTATATATGATAATCACTCTTGTTTGCAATCTCATTGAGCTGCACGATCCGCGATCGTGATGCGGTTCAACATACGGACTCATCGGGAGAAAGCCGCTGCTTTATTTTTCAGCACGTTGATAAAAATAGCAGCGATTGATTATGTTGAGTGAGGCGAGCGCTATGGCGTCTGGCTTTCGGCCAGCCTGCTGATATGCATGGTCAGCCAGGTAAGCTCTTCTTTCGGCAAGGCCATTTGGTATTTTTCCTGCACGTAATCCCTGATAGCCCAGGAAATCGCCATCGCTTCAGGATAGTGTTTCAGCAGTTCCTGATAGAAATCGTCTGTGTGTCCCGGTGCGATTTTGCGTGCAATGACCCGTTCGGAGAAATAGCGCAGATGGGTGATAAAACGCAGATAGTCGACGGCGTTGACATCAATATTCTTGTTTAACTTATAGCGGACAATCTCCGCCAGACGATTCACCAACTGCACCTGCTGGTGGGCATCGGCAATTTCGGCGCTGCCGGCGGCATTGATGAGGTGGAACGCGATATTGATAGCTTCGTCATCGGGTAGCGTGACGTTAAAGCGTGCCGACACGCGATCTTTTGCCTGCACGCCGAGGGCGTACTCTTTTTGGTAATAGCGTTTCACTTCCCAACTGAGCTTATTGATGAAGTGGTTACCTGTTTTGCTACGTTCAACTGCAAAATAGAGATGTTCCGCCAGCGTAAAGAACAGCACCGAATTAAGCTTTTCGGCGTACTGACTTTGTGCCAGCGTGACGATCTCATGCGTGATGTCAAAAAACGCCGCAGGAATGGTGTCGGTCAATGAAAGAAAATGCCGTGATTTCAGGTTTTCCAGCGGAATGAAAACCTGCTCAACGTGCGTTACATCAATCAATGAACCGGGTTTGGCACCAAATCCGATGCCTTTACCCAACAGGATCATCTCCTGCTGTTCATGGTCGACTAACAGCATGCTGTTATTTAACGCTTTTTTCACTTTAATCACGTTTTTCTTCCAATCATGCTGGTTTTCTCATTACGTTTTCCAATCACAGTCATTTCCTGTCATTGCGCACGTAGCCTGCGGCAGCGCTGTCTGTCAGGTGAGGTCGGCACCGTTGGTCGCGATAACCTTCTGATACCAGTAGAACGAATCCTTCCTCAGCCGCGCCAGCGAACCGTTGCCCTCATCATCCTGATCGACATAGATAAAGCCATAGCGTTTGGACATTTGTGATGTGCCCGCGCTGATGATGTCAATCGCGCCCCAACTGGTGAACCCCATCAGTTCAACGCCTTCGCCAATCGCTTCACGCATTTGCTCGAAATGTGAACGGAAGTAGTCAACGCGGTAAGGATCGTGGATTTTCCAGTTTTCGACAACGTCTTTCGCACCCAGCCCATTTTCGACAATAAACAATGGCTTCTGGTAGCGATCGTAAAGCTCCAGCAGGGAAATTTTTAGCCCGACTGGGTCGATCTGCCATCCCCAATCTGAGGCTGGCAGGTACGGATTTTTCACGCCCAGAACGGTATTCCCCGGAATTCTCTCGGCGTCCGGCTGTGTGGATTCGGTGAGTGACATGTAATAGCTGAACGACACAAAATCCACAGTGTGCTGCTTGAGAATGGCCAGATCGTCGGGCTGCATGGTGATGTGAATACCGCGTCGTTCAAGGTTGCGCTTGATGAGCGGCGGATATTCACCGAACACCTGCACATCGGCATAAAAATAGTTTTCAAGATTCTTTTTCAGCGCGGCTTCGACATCTTCCGGGCGGCAGGAGTGCGGATAGGTCGTCAGCTTGGTCAGCATGCAACCGACCTGGCTGCCGGGGATTTTTTCATGGCAGTCGCGGGTGACGATAGCCGAGGCAACAAACTGGTGATGCAGCCCCTGATAAATATCCTGCTTTGCTTGTCCCGGTGCGCTTTTCTCTTCACGGATACCCGCAGTGGTAAACGGATGACGATGGATACTGTCGATCTCGTTAAAGGTCAGCCAGTAGCGCACCAGATCCTTATAGCGATCGAAGCAGACATTGCTAAAGCGTACGAAGGCATCCAGCACGTTGCGGTGCACCCAGCCATTGTATTTCTCACTCAGCGCCAGCGGCATTTCGTAGTGTGAAAGCGTCACCAGCGGTTCGATGCCGTGCTTGCGCATCTCACGAAACAGATCGTCGTAAAACTGTAAACCGGCCTCATTCGGCGCGCTGTCTTCTCCGGTCGGAAAGATGCGCGACCAGGCGATAGAGACGCGCAGCACCTTGAAGCCCATTTCGGCAAACAGCGCCAGATCGCCTTGGTTGCGGTGGTAAAAATCGATGCCGCGCCGCTTGGGATAGAGCGCGTCATTTTTTCCGTTGAGCGCGTCGGCGATGTTTTCATCTGTCAACGCCATGTGGGCATGGTAATTCTTCAGGTCGAGATTCGGCTTCCAGGTAATGGCGTCCGCGACCGACGGCCCCTTGCCGTCTTCATTCCATGCGCCTTCGGCCTGATTTGCGGCAATCGCGCCGCCCCATAAAAAGTGTTCCGGGAATGCGATGTTTTTATCCATTACACAGACTCCTTTAAGGTCATGATGATGGTGTGAGGAGGGATGACGACGTCAGTGGCTTCCGGTATCACGCGAAAGCGCTCGCTGTTGGTAATAACCATCATGACGACGGGATCGTAACCCGCAGCGATGAGGCTATCGAGGTCAAATTCAACGAGGACATCGCCGGTATTAACCTGTTGGCCGGCTGTGACTTTCGGCTGAAAGCCCTGACCATTGAGTTTGATGGTGTCGATACCGATATGGAAAATCAGTTCGGCACCGCTGTCGGTGAGCATGCTGACGGCATGACCCGTTTCAAACACGTTCTCAATGGTGCCGTTTGCCGGAGCGTAGAGCACGCCTTTCTCGGGGATGATGGCAATGCCGTCACCCATAATACGTTTGGAGAAGATCTCATCATTCACGTTGTCCAGCGCAATCACTTTTCCTTCAATCGGGCTGGCGAACTGGCATTCGGTAACCGCGTGATGGCTTTCTTCTACGGTGACGACAGGCTTCTCTTCCCGCCAGAGGAACAGGGCGGAGAGAAAGGCGATGACAAAAGAAAGCACCGCACCGGCGATGGCATAGACGATATTCCAGCTATTTTCCGGCGAGATAAACATGGAGATGCTAGCCAGGCCGGGGCCAACCAGCGCAAAGGCTTCAATCGCCATCCAACCGATAAACGCACCGCCGACCAGACTGCCTGCGATCACGCTATAGAGCGCTTTTTTATTCAGCAGCGTAATCCCGTATAGCGCGGGTTCGGTGATGCCGAACAGGGCAGAAATACCGGCTGAAATCGCCGTTGATTTTAGCGTTTTGTCTTTGCTCTTGAGCGCAATCGCCATACAGGCACCTGATTCGGCAATGTTGTGCGCAAGCGACGCGGGCAGATAGAGCATTTCCTTGCCAAACTGGCTCATGGAGGAAACGGCATAGGGCAGCATCGGTTTATGCATCCCCGACGCCACCATGAAGGGTAGCGCCGCGGCGAGCAACCCCGTCGCCACAAAGCCCAGCTTGCTGTATAGCCAGAGGATCACGCTAGCCAGACCCGCACCGAGTTCATAACCGAGCGGGCCAAGTACCAATAGCGTGACGGGAACGGTAACCAACAGCGACAGCATCGGTGACAGGAAAATACGCAGCGCGCTCGGCGAGTAGCGATTGAAGAGCTTTTCGGTTTGCGCATAAAAAATGACGCACAGAATTGCCGGGAAAACCTGCGACGCGTAAGCGACGTTCTTCAGGTCGAAGGAGAGAAATTCTGCGCCTTCCGCCAGCTGTTTAGACATGGCCGGCAGCACCATCACAGAGACGGCGGAAACGGCAACCAGCACATTCACTTTCAACTTCATCGCGGTGGTGATACCCACCAGAATCGGTAGAAAATAGAGTGGGGCGGAACCGATATTATCCAGCACTTTATACGTTGAACTGTCTTTGGTGAGCCAACCGAGCAGATCCAGCAGCAGTAACAGCGATTTGAGCACGCCGCCACCGGCAATCGCAGGCACCAGCGGCTGAAAAATGCTGATGATAAAATCGATAGCAAAAGCGGTGCGATTGGTTTTTGCTGGCACGGCGCGATCTGTTTTCTTACGGCCTGCCGCGAGGTTCTGCACCGCCTCGTACACCTGCATCACTTCGCCGCCGATGATCACCTGGCACTGTACGTTAACCCGAACGCCCAGCACGCCCGGCACCTTTTCCAGTTCGTTCTGGTTTACCTGGCTGTTGTCATAAAGACTTAGCCGTAGCCGTGTAGAACAGTGTTCAATGTGCTCAATGTTGTCAATTCCACCAACTAACGTGATGATTTTTTCAGCGGTAGTGGCATAGGCTGTCGCGTTATTATCTGCTGCTGTGTGGCTCATACGACGATTCCCCTGATCCAGAAACGAAAAAAGACCTGAAGCTCTTCCCATGATGTTGAGTGGGAGAGCTTCAGGTCTTGCCTAGAAAACTAGTTACACGCCTGTGCTGCTGTTGTAAGTCCTCGTACGCGGGAAAGTCAAACAGATCGTGCAGCCTTAATGGGTAAGTGTGATGGCAATAGCAGAATGGAGGGGGTAGTCTGACAGCGCCGATGAATCTCAGGCATGTTGCATAAAACATGGCGCTTTTTAACCGATTATCGAAAACAGAACGAGATAAACTCGCCACGTTTGTTTCCTTTGATTGTATATAGCGCAGGTAGGGTACAGGGGCGCTTGTTAAGTCAAAAGACATCCAGCGCCTGTTTTTTAAATGAGTAGGGGTACGAAAGGTAACGCTTAAATAATCCGCGCTGCGGAAAATCGATACATAGGCAACTTGACGTATGACGAGTCTATACGGTTTTACCAGCCGCAGACGTTAGTGTCTTCATCCGCATCGTAGCCACGTACGATATTAACCAACTCTTTTACTGCTTCAGCTGAAATCGTCTTGTCTTTTAATTCTTCGACCGTAGCGAGATCTTTATCAACAGACACGCCGTTATTATTATTCGTGACTGTCAGCAAAAAACCTTTTTTATTCTCACTGGTTGAAGGCAGTTCGTTGAGTAATTCCACGACTGCACCTGCCGCGAAATCTGGTACATAAAAAGCCATCGGCTTAAGATAAACTTTTTCTGCTTTTTCATTATTTTCGCGGTTCAACAGTGTTAACGAATAGCCTTTATTTTCACTTGTCATTATGTTTACCTCAACCTTCTATCAAAATTTTTGGATCGACATAAAAGTCCACGTTAAATAGCGTATCATCAGATAACGCTTCGATTCGGTGCCATTTCTCTGGGGGGAATACGCCAAATTGTCCGGCTTCGATAGTTAGCGTTTCGACGGGTTCAGAACTTGTCTCATCCGCGTAGCCATAATAACGAATCGTCCCTTGCATCACGCACAAGCGCGGGTAAACGCCTTGCCGCGTCCCTGCATCCAAATGGCGCTTCCAGATAGACGCTGGGGCTGTTTCTTTTGTCCAGAAAGGTGTTGTACGGGTATGAACATAATTCGCTGGTATAACAATTCGTTCCATGTTTAAACCTCATGCTTTACCCAGCCACATTGCAGGGCGGGAAGGAAAAAACCATATAGTGCATATCATATACCTCTTTTAATGTTTGTGAATTATTTTCTGCTAATTAATTTTTTACAATACCGCAGCATCTCGCAGAAACGCCGTATTATCAGGGTTCAACGTTTCTCATATCGGTTATTTTTCTTCACCGATGGATTGAAACGAAAACTAACATCAAGGAATAGTTACATTAAGTTATTTTTTGATGGTCTACTTATTAGGGATGTCGAATTGAATAAATTCACCTTACCGCTACTCAATTAGAGTTATTGTTAAAAATAAATCAAAAGAGTAAAAATGAGAAAATATAACGCTACTCTATAGTGAGGTTTTAACTCAAATGAAAAAGAACGTAAAACTCAGTTCATTTTATTATGGTTTCCCCGTTTTCCTTGTTACGACGATTGATAATAGCAACGGAGAGGTCAATATTGCTTCTATATCTTCGTCAATTTCTCTCGGTGATAAAATTATTATTGGTGTCACGAAAGGAAGTAAAACCTATAGTAATTTATTATCCGGATCCGATGTTGTCATCAATATTCCGGATTACAAACTCTGGGAGAAAGTTGAAGAACTGGGTAAGTTGACCGGGAGCGATACGCTGTCTGAAGGTCAGATTAAATGGGGTGTTCAGGTCTGCCACGATAAATTCTCCAAAGTCGGCCTTCATACCGAAGCCTCTACCGATATCACGCCGCCTCGGGTGATTGAATGTCCTATTCAGGCGGAATGTAAAACCGTCAGTATGACGGACAAAGGCCGTTTTATTCTTGTCGAACTGGATATTGCCAATGTCTGGGTGGATAGCGAGCTATTAGGGGAAAATGATGTCGTCGATTCATCAAAATGGAAGCCGCTGATCTACAACTTCCGCGAATACGACACCACGGGTGACGCATTAGGTTTTAATTTTAAATACGGTCATTAATCTTATCGAGAGAACGCTGCGGACATCATTTATCCCTGAGATAAGCATCGGATGGAACGCGACATTGTTCTGATAATTTGGCGATGTGCGCTGTACAAAAATCGATATAGGCTCTGGCTGTTGAAGAGATGTGCTGCTGCTTTTTGTATACCAGATGCAAAGAAGAATAGGGCAACGGATGCTCCGGCAGCAGCTCAGTTAGCTCTCCTCTTTTGATATATTCAGCAGCAAAAAACACCGGTAGTTCAGTGATGAAATCCCCGGCAAGGGCGCCAGCCCGTAAATGAAGATAATCATTTACTGTGAATATGGCTGGGACGTCATAAGCGTGATTGCCCAGCATCCAGACAGGGCGTGCGTCAATAACGGATCCCCAGGCTGCACAGGGGAAGCGCATCAGATCAGACGGTTCAAGCAGGGGCCGTGACGCCTTCAGTAACTCCGGGCTGGCGACAAGGATATGGCGAAAATCCATTAAATGTCGTGCAACAACGGAATCATCAGCGATGGTACCCACTCGTAATGCCACATCGACCCCGTCGGATATCAGATCCACTCTTCTCTCGGTGGAATACACGCTTATCGCAATGCGTGGGTATGTCTGCTGAAACTGCCTGATGATTTCCCACCAGGGCTCCATAGACTGGGGAAGCGTCAGGCGCAGTCGTCCGGTAATATGAGGATTACCTGACACCACCGACTGTTCCGCGTCGTTAAGGATATCCATCGCGGAGCTTGCATGGTTAAGTAATCTTTTCCCGACTTCCGTTACCTTGCAGCCTTTCGCTGTTCGTTCGAGCAGCAGCACCTTGAGCTCTCTTTCCAACTCCTGAATCCTGCGACTTAGGGTCGGCAGCGGGATGTTGTTCTCTCGGGCGGCGGCAGTCAGGCTGCCGCAGCGGGCGGCCATCAAGAACATGTTAAGCGCATTCAGATCCACTATTTATTCCTATCAAATATGGAATACCTACTTTCATTTTCTGCTCTACATACTAAAGAACTGACTCAGTAAAACGTATCTGTTTTCAGATAACAGGTCGTTAAAAGCCAGAAGAGGCAAAAATTATGCGTAAAACAGCATTGCAACACTTTGGGCGAGATTTCGACTTTCCTAATGCCATCAAGGGATTGCCAGTTAAGCTCTCAGATGTGAAAGGTTTGGAGATCGGTTAATTCCAGACGAATGATGGTGTGTCACTATCCTATTGGAAAGCAGGTAAGGGTACTTCGCTTGTTTTTATCCCTGGATGGTCATCCAACGGCGTTGAATACATCAATCTCATTCATCTTCTGAAAGAGGATTATGAGGTGTGTGTGGTTTCCAAAAAAAATTGCACGGCCTACGCTGGTGGTATCTGGCGAACCCAGTAACTGGGTGGAAAGTCAGCGCTGGATAGCGGAAACCGTGCCTGTCCTGCATCTGAAAGAACCGCTGAAATTCTCTGAACAGCTTAAAACCTTCCTGCAGAAATAAATTCAGTCACCCTGCGAAGGGGCAGTTATTTTTCCTCGCCTCTGTCTGGAAGATTCTCTCCGGTAAATTTGAGAAGAATTAATTAGTTACCGGGAAATAGTGCCTCTTGACTGAGAATACGTGAGCGGCAAACTTTTAGGATCTCATCGGCGAGGGCCGAATCATCAGGGCAGGCACGAGACAGTACCAGAGCACCAACAAGGTGAGCAACGGCGCTAATTCTTTCGGCGCGCACGTCGTCTCCCGACCCATTCTCACTTTCTAATGTAGCCAGTTGATTCTCAATTCCAGCTGCGAAACTTTCCTTAATTGATGCTGACTGGCGTGCTGAATCAACACCAAGCGCTGACATCACGCAGCCATTTCCCATCGAATCACGATGCTTGCGAGAGAGATATTGCTCTATAAAACCAGCCATATCGATACCCACGGTATTTTCTATCGAATGCGAAAAACCGCAGCTCATCGCCTCCGACATCAAATCTGCCTTGGAGCTAAAGTGTTTGTAAAATCCGCCGTGTGTTAAACCTGCGGCTGACATGAGTTCAGCTATACCCACGCCGTCATACCCCCGCTCACGAAATAACACCGAGGCTGTCTCAACGATACGCATTCGATTTTCGCGAACCTGCTCTTTCGAAACTTTCATCGTTTTATGGCCTTTTCTTAAAAATATATGCCACAAGTATACATTGATGATGATCGTAATCAAACTGTTTGACTTTTTAGATTACGATCATCATCATTATATCTAGCGTTTTATAAATCACTATCAAGGGAACAAGCATGACGAACCGACAATTATTCCAACCCTACAGTCTTGGGCCATTAACGCTCACCAACCGCATTGTGATGGCGCCGTTAACACGCAATCGTGCCGGAAAAGGTCTGGTACCCAGCGAACTGACAGCAACGTATTACGCACAGCGTGCCACAGCCGGTCTGTTGATTACTGAAGCTACGCAGATCTCTACACAAGCGCAGGGCTATCAAGATACCCCAGGGATCTATACGCCAGCGCAAATTGCAGGATGGCGTAAAGTGACTGATGCGGTTCATGCAAAAGGCGGGCATATCTTCGTACAGCTATGGCACGTAGGGCGTATATCGCATGTCGACTTACAGCCTGATGGCGCAGCGCCAGTTGCCCCTTCAGCCATTCGAGCCAAGACGAAAACGTTTGTGAACAATGGGTTCTCTGACGTCTCTGAGCCACGTGCGCTTGAGTTGCAGGAAATTCCGGGGATTATCGATGATTTCAGAAAAGCCGCTGCTAATGCCATTGCTGCTGGGTTTGACGGCGTTGAGATCCACGGTGCGAATGGTTACCTGCTGGAACAGTTCCTCAAAGATGGGGCGAATCAGCGTACTGATGAGTACGGCGGCTCTGTCGAGAATCGTGCGCGCCTGTTGTTAGAAGTCACGGCGGCCGTTAAAGAAGAGATTGGTGCAGATCGCACAGGTGTGCGCATTTCACCGGTTTCCCCTGCTAATGCGATTTCTTGCAGTGATCCGCAGCAACAATATGACTATGTCGCTGATCAACTCAATGCGTTAGGCATCGTGTATCTCCACGTCGTTGAAGGCGCTACGGGCGGCCCGCGTGATGCAGCACCGTTTGATTACGATTCTCTGCGTCGACGCTTTAAAAATACCTACATTGGCAATAACGGCTATGACCTGACGTTGGCTTCAACTCACCTCTCTGAAGGCAAAGCCGACCTGTTCGCGTTTGGTCGTCCGTTCATCTCCAATCCTGATCTGGTCGAAAGGCTGAAGACGGGCGCACCTCTGGCCTCACTCAATCCTGAAACACTTTATGGCGGTGGCGCCCAAGGGTACACAGATTATCCGTCGCTTGCCGAGGCCAGCAAGTAAATCTGTGAGTGTCACGGTTCTACATACATCGCACATTGCGAATTCTGTTTACACATTAATAGAGAAGATCAACTTATGACTAAAGCTTCAGTTCTCATTACAGGTGCATCCACGGGTATTGGTGCAGTTTACGCTGAACGTTTCGCCCGTCGGGGCCACGACCTTATTCTGGTTGCTCGTGACAAAGCAAAGTTAGAGGCATTGGCCGATCGCTTGCGACAGGAAAATGGCATTTCTGTCGATGTCTTGCCTGCTGATCTCACGCAAACGAACGATTTAGCTTTGGTCGAAACCCGTCTGCGTGAAGACACGCAGATTGGCATTCTTATCAATAACGCGGGTATCGCGCAGTCCGGCAGTTTTACAGAGCAGACGCCTGAATCGATAGAAAGCCTTATCGCACTCAACGTCACCGCTCTGACGAGACTGGCCAGTGCCGTTGCGCCACGTTTTGTACAAGCAGGTGAAGGCTCGATCGTTAATATCAGTTCCGTCGTAGGCCTGGCCCCGGAATTTGCCATGACGGTTTACGGTGCAACCAAAGCCTTTGTTCTTTTCCTGTCTCAGGGAATGAATGTCGAGCTATCATCTAAGGGCGTTTATATCCAGGCGGTGCTCCCTGCTGGCACTTACACGGAAATTTGGGATCGTGCGGGTATCGATATCACTAACTCGCCAAAATTCATGGAAGTGGATGAGTTAGTGGATGCCGCACTGGTTGGCTTTGATCGCCGTGAACTCGTCACTATCCCGCCGTTACATAATGCTGCACGTTGGGACACCCTCGATACTTCACGTCAGGTTCTGCTTTCAGACATCAAACAAGATGAAGCCGCAGAACGATATAAAGTCCGTTAACCAATGAGCCGCACTCTGCAGGACGCGAATAACAGTCTTTGGCTGTTCTGCAGAGGAGTATGCCCCAAACCACTTATGAAGATCTTATCTCAGCATGGCAAATAAACGTGTAGTGCTTGTTACGGGGCCTCATCAGGAATTGGTGAGGCATCGGCTAACAAATCAAACGGCTCAGAGTTCACATCCTAAGTTGCGCTACACTGCGGGGACATTGGCAGGTCAGTTGAATTTTTTGCTTAGATTTGTGCCCGTAAAATTCCTCGACCAAGTGGTGCGTAATAGCCTTCAGCTTGATACGACAGGATAAATAGAAAATGAATAATAAGACGATGAAAGCCTTCACGTTTAAACGTTATGGTAAGCATTCTGAATTGGGATTCGATGACGTAGATTATCCTTCTCTCAACGCTGATGAAATCTTGGTTAACGTTTACGCTGTGGGGCTAAACCCTATCGACAATATGATCCCTACCGGAATGTTTAAGCCAATTTTGCATTTTACGTTCCCTGCAACATTGGGCAGTGACCTGTCTGGTGTCGTCATCGCCGTAGGGAGCCGTGTGACTCGTTTCGCGCCAGGCGATGAAATTTTTGCCAGCATTTTCGATAGCGGAATGGGCTCTCTCGCCGAATTTGCCGTGGTACCTGAGAACGCGGCGGCCATGAAACCAGTAAACCTGGATTTTGTGCAGGCGGCTTCACTCCCGATGGTGAGCCTCACATCTTGGCAAGCACTGATCGAGCGTGCCAAACTCCGGCCTGGTCAGAAGGTTTTTATCCCCGCAGGTTCGGGGGGAATTGGCACTTTTGCGATCCAATTGGCGAAATACCTTGGTGCAACGGTGGGAACGACCACGAGTACAGGCAACGTCGAATGGGTAAGTCATCTTGGTGCAGATGACGTGGTTGATTATAAAAAGCAAGACTTCGAAAACGTGTTGAGTGGCTATGATATTGTACTTGGCACTCTCAGAGGTGATGCGATTGAAAAATCTATCAACACGCTTAAGCCAGGAGGAATAATTGTTTCTCTCATCGGGCCGTTAGATGCTGCATTCGCACGGGCTCGGCGGCTAAACGTCTTTCTAACTTTTGTTTTCTGGTTGATGAGCCGGAAGATTATGCGCCTTTCGAAAAAGCGGGGCACTGCCTACACATTTCACTTCGTTCGACCTGATGGTGCTCAACTGACCCAAATTGGCAAACTCCTTGAAACGGAACAAATCAAGCCAGTGGTCGACAAGGTGTTTTCGTTTGCTGAAACAAAAGATGCACTTTCCTATCTTGCCCAAGGGCATACAAAGGGAAAAGTTGTCATCAAGATGCAGGGGTAACTTCTTTCCGTAACAACGAAGTAATCATGCTATGAATCTGAGATTCCTAAGGCGTTATTAGAAGGTTTTAAGTTGCGGATTTTTGAGTCGTTAAGAGACATTTGGGGGGCACACTCCGTCATCGAACCAACTTGACCCCAAGTCTGACCACCACATTTTCCCGATGCGGAGGGAAAACAGAATGTGTACCGGAAAGACTTTTGCAGGTGAAAGCATTGAATAAGATGATAAAAACAAAAATCCCGCTTAAGTTTCCTTAAGCGGGATTTTCTAAATATGGCTCCTCTGACTGGACTCGAACTTCATCTATGACTCCTATTATTAATGGCTTTATGCAATTTATGTGATTTTTTACCAGCATTTTTACCATCATTATTTAATCCAATCACATAAAATGTCAATTAAAAACAATTGGTTGTTGTCATAACGTGTTGTCTATTGCTGTTTGTTCAAGGTTTGATGTTCAACATCATATTGTCAGTGTTATTGTGTTTTTTATGGTTAATAAGTAGTTAGTTATTGACTAAAATCCCAATTTTTAACATTGTCCATTGATTGGTTCTGAAACAGGTTGAAGCTGAATTCACTACGCGAGTGGATTTGCATCCACTTAATCATCTCCAACAAAACCTGAAACACCTACATACATGCGACAGGCTGCTTTGAACGAAAGCAGACATTGGCATATTAAGAAACATAATCAATGTGCAGGTAGTCCCGGATAGTTATTTTCATCTATGTCTGGATACTTATTGGTTTTACCTCAATCACTGTATTTTTTTACGCAGAGCATTAGCACGTCTCTGAACCCCGATTTTGGGATTAAAGCTCAAAGCTTTTTCATAGGCATCAAGAGCATCACTAAAGTTACCCAGTAAATCATTTGCTTCACCTTTGATGCGAAATGCAGTTGCGGCCCAGTAATTTTGGTCTTTTGCCCCTTCGTTAAGAGCCATATCTATCGTTTTCAATGCTTGTAGAGCATTTTCCTCATTGGGAGAGTTTTTTAAAAGCTCTCTCGCGGCCCCTATTTTGAGGGTGAAATCTCCTTTATTTAGGCAAGCATCTTTATACGCTTCCGCATCAATGGAAATACCGGTTGCTGAGTATCTGAAATGTCCAATATCTTTACATTTAACTTTCAGTGATCTTAGCACTCCGCTTTCATCGAGATCGAAGGAGTAACTATCAGCCCATCCATATTCAGGCTTTACGGAAAACATTGTAGTTTTTGACTGCAAATTTATTACCTCAAGGATATTTCCATCATTACCCGGCGCTCCAGCAGTCTGAACCGATGCGTACCTACCACACTGAGAAAGACCGATATTGTATATATTTGCTTCATAATGGCGTCTAAATTTTTCATTTCCTTCAGCATCAATAGCAATCAGATCAGACTGTAATGCAGAACCGAATCCGGCGTCATGAACAATATAATCACCTTGACCTGCTCCCAGTTGATTAGTACACCCCGATGTTAGTAATGTCTTCATAAGCCACATGAGGACATCCCCATGAAGAAGCGTTTTTCCGACCAACAGATCATCAGTATTCTCCGCGAGGCTG
>NZ_JAUMIO010000038.1:0-37696 GCF_032905925.1 Pectobacterium sp. HCp5_1 | reverse complement strand
ACTGAATCGTAAAACTATCGGGTACTCAAAATCAGTGGAAATGCATGACAAGATAATCGGCACATTCATCGAACGTGAACATTATCTGCAATGACCTGATCTACATATTGAATACGTGACCCTATTTTTCGTGGAGAGAATTGCTCGTGGAGAAAATTGTTCTTGGAGAAAATTGTTCGTGGGTAAGATCGAAGCCGTTGATGTATTAATAGTGCGATACTTAAATAATAAGCATCGCACTATTTCACATTATCTAAAATAAAATCACAGCCTAGCGTGAAGCACTCAAAGGAATCTCAGGATCAGGTTCGTGAGTCATTCGATTACGTAAATCACGGCGAATAATCTCAATAGACCAGAACCAAATGAGATGACCTACGATTTCTGATACATGCTCATACCAAGGGAGAACAAACAGAGATGGCGTAAGCCCCATCAATGGGAAAGAAATCATATGGACAAATAATTGAGCCAGCGCACCAGCCAACAGACCTTGCCATAATTTTATTTTAGGAAATACTTCTGCAACAACGCAGTAACCTACAGCGAAAACAATAGAGAAAATAATATGCGTCACACCCACCCAATTGAATACGTGGCCGGCAAAGGTATAAACCGCCGCATTAGGGTCAACAACCCCAAGCCAATCGCGTAAAAAGATGTAGGGAGGGTTAAGAAAATTACGAGAGCAATCAATTTGCTCGGCCGCTCTAATCAGTGATTCTGGTGCACAAGCACCGGTAAACATATCAGTAGGACTACGTGGAGGAAGCGGGTTTTCTGCGCCCCACTTAACGAAAGATGAAACAATACCTGCAATCAAACCAATAAAAGCAGCTAATCCATAGCGTCTCCGAGATGGAGGAGTTTGTTCAAAAAAGTTCATTTTTTTACCAATCTAACCATTAAAGGTTATAGTCTTACATAGACATCATGTACTTATAAAGAGGTTAATTGATATATCGAACAATCTCTCTAGGTTATTTTGTTATTAGGAACGCGGTTTTAAATTTTATAAAAATAAAAAGAAGGAATCACACGTTTATTTTTTGTGAAACTTTTATTCAATCATTGAAAAACCAGATTCTCTAACATGTCTGAAATGTATATCCCAAATGATGCGAAAGAATAATAATTCACCAATAATATTATCAATAAGATATAGCTTGGTTATTTTTTTGTGAAAGAATAACAGTTCAATCACTCATCCTCTCGCCCTGTATCACTCTCACTCAGAATATTTCCTCACCTCAGCAAAAGCTGATATTCATTTTCGGCAGTTCGAGGGGATGAAAATCCAGCACGCTTCATTCTCGCTTGTTTATTAATCAATGCCGAACCAATCCGGGCGCTGATGTTCCTCACGCCCGTGTAGCGATAGGCAATCCCCTATCGCAGAGGCGTAACAACCTTTCGCATATATATTTTTATGGAATTGAAAATCAATTTTTATTCTTTTACATGCATAAGCCCCCCCTTTAGAGTAGCGAAAAGACCGCCGTGTATGGCCTCATGTCATTGGTAAGGGACACAGGGAATGGAAAAAAATCATCCGCAAGTTACGACTCTCGCCGCAGGGTTACTCTCGTTACTTTTTGCATTCAACCCCGGCGCATACGCGGCGGAAACCGGTGAAAAACCGGTGTCCGGCGGTATTCTGAATGTTGGATTAGGCAGCGATACGCCGATTATCGACCCACATATTACGGCCTACGGTGTTACCGCGCTGATTGCGCGTAACGTGGTGGATTCACTGGTAGGACAGGCGGAAGATAACCGCTTTACGCCCTGGCTGGCGGAAAGCTGGAAAATTAACGACAACAACACCGAGTACACCTTCCACCTGCGCAAGGACGTGACGTTCAGCGACGGCACCAAGCTGGATGCGGAAGCAGTGAAATACAACATCGAACGTATTCTCGATCCGAAAACCACCTCCAGCTACGCGAAATCGCTGTTAGGTCCTATCGATAAGATCTCAACGCCAGATGATTATACGATTGTGCTCCACTACAGCTCACCGTTTGCGGCGCTGTTACAAGGCCTGAGCCTGCCGTATCTGGGCATTCAATCACCGACATATCTGAAGAAAACACCAAATACTAGCACCACCGTGGTGGGTTCCGGTCCGTTTATTCTCGATTCCTTTGTGAAAGGCAGCGGCAGCAAACTGACAAAGCGTCCTGATTACAACTGGGGACCGGGTTATGCCAAGCACACGGGTCCAGCCTATCTGGACGGTCTGGTGTTCAAATATCTGCCGGAAGCGTCGGTTCGCCTCGGCGCACTGAGCAGCGGCCAGATTCAGGCGATTGATGCTGTACCACCAGCTAATTTTCCGACGGTGAAACGCAATCCGAAGCTGGAAGTGATCACCTATGAGAACCCGGGCGTTAACCGTGTACTCTATCTCAACACCACCAAAGGCCCTTTCCAGGATGTCGCGGTGCGTAAGGCATTCCAGAGCGCGGTGGATACCAACGCGGCGGTGAAAGTCGCCTTCTTCGGTACGCTGAAAGCCGCCGATAACGTGCTCGGCCCGGCCACGCTGTACTACGATCCGAGCGTTGCATCCCGCTGGGGCTTTGATGTGAAAAAAGCCAACGAACTGCTGGATAACGCAGGCTGGAAACAGAAAGACGGCGAAGGCTTCCGAACCAAAGATGGTCAACGCCTGAGCGTCAGCTTCGTTTACGCTTCAACCAACGTTGAAGCTGCTGATGTCGCGTTGTTCCAGGCGGTGCAATATCAAGTGAAGCAGGCAGGCTTCGAAGTCAAACTGACGCCGGTTGATGCGGGTGAATTCACCACGCGCACCAATGCCAACGAGTACGATATCGCTTCTAACTTCTTCGTACGTGCAGAGCCGGATATCCTGCGTACCGTCTTCGATTCAGCGTATGCACCACCGAACGGCAACAACTTTACGCGTATCAGCGTGCTGAATGACAAGCTGAGAAAAGCCATCGGCGCGGGCGAAGCAGAACGTAAACAGCTCTATAGCGAAATACAGCGTGAGGTCATCGATCAAGCGTATGTTGTTCCGCTGTATATTCCTGCCTACCAACTCGGCCTGTCCAAACAGGTACAGGGCATAAGCTGGACCACCAACGCAAAACCGAACTTCTATGATGTCTGGATTAAACGTTAATCTGTACGCGATAGGTAAACGTCTTTTCACTATTCTGGCTGTGCTCTGGGGCGCAGCCACATTGACGTTTATTGCCGTCAAACTGATCCCCGGCGATCCGGTCGCCATTCTTAGCGGTGGCGATAACGTGGTAGACGAAGCCTATCGCGCCGTACTCATCAAACAATTTGGGCTCGACCAGCCGCTGTGGGTGCAATATCTGCGCTACTGCGGACAGGCGCTACAGGGCGATTTTGGCGTCAGCTATCTTTACCGCCTGCCAGTCGGCAGCGTGATTAGCGATGCGATGCATGAAACGCTACCACTGGCGCTCGGCGGCCTGATTCTGGCGCTGCTCCTTGCCATAACCAGCGCACTGCTGACCGCAGGCCGCTATGGTGTAATGCGGACCACCGTTTCCTGGCTGGAACTCACGCTGCTTAGCACGCCGGTCTACTGGATTGGTATCGTTCTGCTAAGCCTGTTCAGTTTTCGTCTGCAATGGTTTCCGGTCACTGGCAACGATGGGGTGATGTCGCTAGTACTGCCCGTCATCACGCTGAGCCTACCGATTGCCGCTATTTTGAGTCAGGTGCTGCGCGACGGTCTGGAAGATGCGCTCTCCCAGCCGTTCTCGCTCACCGTGCGCACACGCGGCGTCAGTGAAATCCGGCTACGCTTCCGCCACGGTTTACGCCACGCGGCGCTGGCCGCCTCAACGCTGACCGGCACGCTGCTGGCAAGCGTACTCGGCGGCTCCGTACTGACCGAGACCGTCTTTGGCCGCGCGGGTATCGGGCAGGTCACGCTGAGCGCCATTGAAAATCGCGACATGCCGCTGGTGCTGGGCGTCGTCATGCTGTCCGCATTCCTGTTCGTCGTTATCAACCTGCTGGTGGATGCGCTGTACCTCATTATCGATCCCCGCTTACGCAAGAAGGCGAGCACCCATGAGTAGTGAACCGATGCCCTTCACGCAGACACCCTCAAGAAAAACCTATCGCAGCCCGTGGCTGAGCACGGCGACGTTGCTGCCTGCCGCTATCGTTTTCCTGCTGGCGCTGGCGGTCTTTTTTCCCTCGCTGTTTACCAGCCGTACCGCCGACGAAATGGATATGGGCGCGGTATTCCAGTCGCCGAATAGCACTTACTGGTTCGGCACCGATCAGCTGGGACGTGACATTTTTTCCCGCATCGTTCACGGCACCTCGCTGTCGCTGGGGATTGGCGTCGGCGCGATGCTGATCGCCTGCTTCGGCGGCGTGCTGTTTGGCACGCTGTCGGTGCTCGCGCCGCTGCGCATCCGGCAGGTTCTGGTGCGCCTGCTGGACATCATGCTGGCGTTTCCCGATCTGCTGCTGGCATTGCTGGTGATCGCCGTCCTGGGACGCGGACCGGAAAACACCATGCTGGCCGTCGGTCTGGCGGGAATTGCTGGCTATGCACGTTTAATTCGTTCTCAGGTGCTGCAAGTCAGGCTATCCGGCTACGTCGAACATGCGATTGCGCTGGGTGAACACCCGCTATATATCGTTTTCCGCCACATCATTCCCAATACGCTGCGCCCGTTGCTGATTGTCGCCACCATTGGCGTCGGCCACGCGGTGCTGTCCGCCTCGGCGCTGAGCTTTCTCGGATTGGGCGTCGTCCCACCGACCGCCGAATGGGGCGCGCTACTGGCTGACGGACGCAACTTCCTTGATATCGCGCCGTGGGTCAGCCTGCTGCCCGCCAGCGTCGTGGCGCTGTCGGTGATTTCCATCACGCTGCTAGGACGTCGCTTACAGGCCATTTTGGCAAAAGGAGAGGCACGATGAGCCTGAACACACATTCTCACCCCTCTCATTCATCTTCAGAAACGCCCGCAAAAACGCCGCTGCTGCGCGTAGACGGCCTGAGCGTGACCTTTCCCAGCCCTTTCGGCCCCGTTCGTTCGGTTAAAAACCTCTCTTTTCAGGTAAATGCTGGAGAAATCCTGGCGCTGGTCGGCGAATCGGGTTCAGGGAAATCCGTCACCGCTCGCACGCTGGTGGGTCTGGCCGGTGAAAACGTTGACATACAGGCAAACGCGATTGAGCTCACGCGCCATGATGGCAGCCTGTGTGATTTACGCTATCTGACCGACCGCGACTGGCGGGCGATTCGCGGCCGTGAAATCGGTTTTGTTTTGCAGGATGCGCTGGTGTCTCTCGATCCGCTGCGCAAGATCGGGCAGGAAGTCGCCGAACCCATTCTGACTCATCGCCTGTTGCCTCGTCAGCAGATTCCCGCACGCGTCGCCGAACTCCTGACGAAGGCGGGCATTCCCGATCCAGAGAATCGCGCCGCGCAGTATCCACATGAACTGTCCGGCGGGCTGCGCCAGCGTGCGCTTATCGCTTCCGCGCTGGCGGCGGGTCCACAGCTGCTGATTGCCGATGAACCCACTACCGCGCTGGACGCCACGGTGCAAAAGCAGGTGCTGAAAGTCTTCACCGCATTAGCGCAGGCAGGGCACGGCGTTTTACTGATCACCCACGATCTTGCCGTCGTCGCGGAGGTAGCAGATCGCGTCATCGTGATGCAACAAGGATCGCTGGTAGAAGGCGGTGAGGCGCGGCAGATCCTGTCCGCGCCGACACATCCCTACACCCGCAAGCTGCTGGCGGCGATCCCGACTGCGTCTACCCGTGGAAAGTGGCTGGCTGGTGCGGACCCGTTACAGAGTGGCATTGCACCGTCACCCGCTTCTTTGGCAGCCAATCACAGCAACACCAACGACACCATTGCACTCACGGCGGATCGGATCGCAGTGTCGTTCAAGCGCCCTGATGGCAGTCGGATGCAGGCCGTCAATCAGGTTTCTCTCCAGATCAAACGCGGCGAAACGCTGGGCATCGTTGGGGAATCCGGTTCGGGGAAAACCACGCTGGGCAAAGTCATTCTGGCGTTGCAAAAGCCGGACAGCGGTGAAGTCCGACTCGCGGGCAATGCCTGGAGTACGCTAACGGAACGCGAACGTCGGCCGCTGCGCGCACGCATTCAGACGATCACGCAGGATCCGCTTAGCTCGTTCGATCCACAATTTACCGTCGCCCAGATTCTGAACCAGCCGCTGCGTTTACGTCGCGATCTCAGCGATGATGAGAAACAGCGGCGCATTCTGACGCTGCTCGAATATGTCGGCTTGACACCCGACCTGCTGAGCCGCCGTCCAAGGGCGCTGTCCGGTGGGCAACGTCAGCGCGTCTCGATCGCACAGGCGCTGGCTTCAGAACCCGAGATTCTGATCTGCGACGAACCGGTCTCGGCGCTGGACGTCACCACACAGGCGCAGGTGCTGGATTTGCTGGTGGCGTTGCAACGCCAGTTGGAGCTGACGATGCTGTTCATCTCCCACGATCTGGGTGTAGTGCAGCACATGAGCCACCGCATCGCAGTCATGAAAGATGGGGATATCGTAGAAACCGGGCCGGTCGAGCAGATCTTCAATCAGCCGCAGCACCCTTACACGCGCCTGTTGCTTTCAACGGTGGCAGAGTAGCGCTGTTGACGTGTAGTGGTACGCTGAATTTGGCAAATGGGTAATCTCAGAGGACAGGATTAAGGGTTTTGGTAACCGGCTTCTTTTTGATGCTTGACGGTCAGTATCACCACTCTGTCAGTCAGTTCATCATGACGGTAAAGCATCACGTACCCGCTGCTGCCGAATTCGATCACCAGTTCCTGATATTCAAGAGGGAGATGTTCAACGGGTCGCCCGATATTCGGCAGCGCTTCTAACTGACGAATGCCGCGAATCAAAACTTCAGCGGCCTTTTTCGCAGCCAGCGCATTTTTGTTTTTTAGAAAATCCTGCAGACGCTGCAAATCACGTCTTGCGCGTTCTGAAACAATCACTTGTGGCATGCAGGCGCATCCTGTTCATGCCCAGAACCCCAGGATTCTAACCAGGTGACCGTCTCATCGGCGGTGATGTGTTCGCCGGTGCTCTGGTATTCCTCCCACGCGGCCAGCGCCTCTTTACGGTACTGACTGCGTTTTTCTTCACGCTCCACGTATTCGGCGATAGCTTCCAGCATTAGCGCATGGGCTGAGCTATGGCGGTCATCGGCCAACGTTTTCAGTCGTTCTTTAATGTCCTGATCGATGCGCAGCGTCGTGGTTTGGCGTGGCGTGTCAGCCATGATGTGCTCCGGTTAATATCACTGGTGTCACCAATGATATTAACCCTGAATGATGCGGGTGTCACTCCACATTCAGGAAGCGCTGGCGGTAGGCGCTGGGTGAAACGCCGAACGCCTGGTGGAACACTACGGAGAAGTAGTTGCTGTCTTCAAAACCGCACAACGCGGCAACGTCGCCGATGGTTTGCAGGTCATAACGCAGCAGCTCCATCGCCTTGCATAGCCGCAGCTGGCGCAGGTAGTGCGGCACGCTCATGCCGGTTTGTTCTTTAAAGCGCGAACGCAAGCTGCGGGCGCTGAAGTGGTGCTGTTCGCAAAAGGCTTCAAAGCGGAACGGTGCTGCGATACTGGCACGCAGCGCATTCATCAACATATCCAACTGATGCGCATCGGCCAGCTGTGGGCTATCCGGCGTGTGGCGATAGCGCGCAGCCAGCAGCGCAATCTGCAGCAGCAGCGCTTCACTCAGTTGCAGCGACAGCGCATCCGACTTCATACACTCCTGCCTCAACGCATCCACCTTCTCGCGGAGGGTATCCATACCTTCCGAGCCTAGGCACCAGTGGCGCTGGCTTTGTGGCAGCTCCCCGCCCGGCAGTAACGCTTGCCAGTCGGCAGATAGCGTCAGGCGATTGCGGATATAGAGAATGTTGTCCAGTTCGAGCCCGTGGACGGATTCATAGCTGTGGCGATCGTTCGCGGAGACATAGAACATATCGCCGCGAGTGATGCGGTAAGGCACATCATTCCAGAGGTGCAGGCCATTGCCACGCCAGACAATCACCAGTTCGTCGAAATCATGATGGTGTAGCGGAAACACAGGCTGTGGATGCCGTTCGGCAACCATCACGGCATTCTTGTCGGTGAGGAAATAGTCTTCAGTCTGTAATTTCAAACCCCGTATTACTGTCGTCATTCCCTCACCCGCAGTTGCCGTTACCTACTCTTCACGAGAAAACGCCTGATGGCGCAGTGACTTAGGTGCCTGCGAGAATGCCTTGCGGAATTGCGTCGAGAAGTGATTGCTGTCGCTAAATCCACAGGCGTGCGCAATAGTGGTGATGGAATCATCACTCTGCTGCAACCGCCGACGAGCCTCCAGTAATCTTAACCGATTCAGATAGCGTTGTGGCGTCATACCCGTGTGTTGTTTGAGCTGACGGTGCAGCGTACGCAGCGGCAGTGAGAACTGATCGGCCAGACTGCCCCAGTTCACCTCTTCGCTGTAGTTGTTTTGCAGCCAGCCCAGCAGCGCCTGTACCCCCTGACGCTCGGAGCCGTTGGCCTGCGTCTGGAAACAGTGTTGGCGCAGTTGCACCAGAATGTGCAGAAACAGGCTCTCGCTGGCGGCAATCGCTTCCGGTGCATCGCTCTGCGCCAGCTCCGCCAGACTGTTCATCGACTGTTTCAACTGCTGCATCCCCGCCGCATTCACCTGCCATTGCCCTTGCCACTCGCCGTTCGGGCCATACGGTAAAAAGGCAGCGATATCGGAAAGGAAGCGGAATCCGCGCGGCGAGCGGTACAGCATGTTGGTCAGGCACAGCCCTTCGACATCTTCAAACAGATGCCGATCGTTATCGCGAACGAAGAATACCGAACCGCTACACAGTGCGTAGGGCTGATCGTTAAACACATGGACGCCAGCACCCTGCTCCACCAGCACGATTTCCCAGAAATCATGATAATGCTCAGGAAACGCCGCTTGTGGGGTACGCGGCTCCACCGCAACCGTTACGGCACGCGAAGTAAAAAAATCATCACCACGAAGTAACGTCATTTCAGTTCTCCATTCAGCCTCTGGCAAAAGTGCGGCCTTTGAAAAAGGGTAGTCAGAAGCCACAAAACCGGCCTTCAAATACCGTCGCCCACACGCCATCTGACTGCTCTTTTTTTAAGATCGCACCGCCTAATTGATTGAAGTGTGGCAAGGATCACACCGCTTTTTCCCTGATTTTTTCATGGTTATTCCCTGAATAATTTCCCAGATTGTGAGCCCTTTCACGGTCAGCTTTGTCATTTTGCCAGCCGCCTGTTGTAGATGGCACTCATAGGAAGGTGGCTTCTGTTACCGCTCCTTACACTGCAACACATCCAACAAGTAAGGAGTGCGGCTATGGCGGTGAAGAATATCGTGGCGGTGGATTTAGGTGCATCCAGTGGTCGGGTCATGCTGGCAACCTTGCACACCGCAACGCAGCATTTGACGCTGAAAGAAATTCACCGTTTCAGCAATACGCTGGTGTTTCAGGACAACCATCACCAGTGGGATCTGGCCGCGCTGGAAGGCGACATCCTCACCGGATTACACCAAATCGATGCCATGGGTATCACCCCCGATAGCATCGGGATCGACAGCTGGGGCGTGGACTATGTGCTGCTGGATAAGGACGGGCAGCGCGTTGGCCTACCCTATTCCTATCGCGACCACCGCACCGACGGCGTGATGGCTACCGTCACCGCCGAGCTGGGGCGTGAGGCGATCTATCAGCGTACCGGCATTCAATTCCTGCCGTTTAATACGCTGTACCAGCTTAAAGCACTGTGTGACACATCATCTGACGATCTGAATCAGGTGGCACACCTGCTGATGATTCCCGACTATTTTCACTATCGCCTCACAGGGAATCGGGTCTGCGAATACACCAACGCCAGCACGACCCAACTGCTTAATCTGGAACAGAAAACCTGGGACAGCGAACTGCTGGACTATCTGAGCATCCCGCGCCGCTGGTTGAGCGATCTGGTGCAACCGGGACACGCTGTAGGGAACTGGACAGCGCCAAGCGGACAGCAGATTCCCGTCACCGCTGTCGCCACGCACGACACCGCCAGCGCGGTGGTCGGCGCACCGTTGCTGAGCCGCGACAGCGCCTACCTCAGTTCCGGCACCTGGTCACTAATGGGCATCGAGAGCGACACGCCGTTTAACAGCCCGCAGGCGCTGGCCGCCAATATCACCAACGAAGGTGGCGTGGATGGCACCTATCGGGTACTGAAAAACATCATGGGGCTGTGGCTGCTACAGCGCGTTTGTCAGGAGCGTGACATCAAGGATTTAGGCGCGCTGATTCAGTCCGCCGCCGCTCTACCCGCTTTTGTCAGTTTGATTAACCCGAATGACGATCGCTTTATCAATCCGCCGTCTATGCATCAGGCGATCCGCGACTATTGTCGTGAACACGGCCAGCCCGTGCCCCAAAGCGATGCCGAACTGGCACGCTGCATCTTCGACAGCCTCGCGCTGCTCTACCGACAGGTGGTACTGGAACTGGGCGAACTGCGCCACGCGCCAATCCGCCAGCTGCATATTGTCGGCGGCGGCAGCCAGAACGCCTTCCTGAACCAGCTGTGCGCCGATGTGTGCCAGATTCCGGTTCTGGCCGGGCCGGTCGAGGCCTCGACGCTTGGCAATATCGGCTGCCAACTGATGGCGCTGGACGCCGTCGCCGACCTTGCCGCATTCCGGCACATGCTGACTCATAACTTCCCTCTGCATCGCTATACCCCGCGTGCGGAGAGTGATTTTGCCGGGCACTGGCGTCGTTTTCAGGCGCTCAGCCAGCCAGAAACCGCCCCACAGGGCAAAAAGGAGACCACGCAATGAGCACACCTATTGAAGCTGCCTGGCAGTTGGCAAAAACGCGTTATGCCAGCATAAATATTGACGTAGAGGCCGTGCTGGAACAGCTAGACCAGATTCCAGTGTCAATGCACTGCTGGCAGGGCGACGATGTGGCCGGATTCGAGAACACCGGCGGGCCACTCACCGGCGGCATTCAGGCCACGGGGAACTACCCCGGTAAGGCGAGCACACCGGATGAACTGCGTGCCGATCTGGAACAGGCATTCGCGCTGATCCCAGGCCCTAAGCGACTGAACCTACACGCCATCTATCTGGAATCTGCCCAGCCCGTCGCCCGCAACGAGATTGCCCCCGAGCATTTCAGCACCTGGGTTGAATGGGCCAAGCGCCACCAGCTCGGTCTGGATTTTAACCCGACCTGTTTTTCTCATCCGCTGAGCGCAGACGGCTTTACCCTATCGCACCCAGACGAAAAAGTACGCCGTTTCTGGATTGAACACTGTCAGGCCAGCCGCCGGATTTCAGCCTACTTCGGGCGCGAACTCGGCACGCCATCGGTAATGAATATCTGGGTGCCGGACGGCATGAAAGATTTAACCATTGATCGACTGGCATTCCGCCAGCGACTGCTCAGCGCATTGGATGAGATCATTTCCGAACCGCTCGATCAGGCACATCACATCGACGCAGTGGAAAGTAAGCTGTTCGGAATAGGTGCGGAAAGTTTTACCGTCGGCTCCAACGAATTTTATCTTGGCTACGCAACCAGCCGCGGCACTGCGCTCTGTCTGGATGCCGGACACTTCCATCCAACCGAAGTCATTTCCGACAAGATCTCTAGTGCGATTCTGTACGTTCCGCGTCTGCTGCTGCACGTCAGCCGTCCGGTACGCTGGGACAGCGACCATGTGGTGCTGCTGGACGACGAAACCCAGGCCATCGCACACGAAATCGTGCGCCATAAACTGCTTAACCGCGTGCATATCGGGCTCGATTTTTTTGATGCCTCGATCAACCGCATCGCCGCCTGGGTCATCGGTACCCGCAATATGAAGAAAGCCCTGTTACGCGCGCTGCTGGAACCCACGGAAACGCTGCGCACACTGGAACAAAACGGCGATTACACCGCGCGTCTGGCCCTGCTGGAAGAGCAAAAATCACTGCCGTGGCAGGCCGTGTGGGAACACTACTGCCAGCGTCATGACGTCATCCCGGGCAGCGAATGGCTGCAACAGGTACGTCAGTATGAAGAAACCATCCTCACTCAACGTCAAGGGTAAGATTATGCAAGCAATTCTCTCTTCCTGGTTTGTACAGGGAATGATTAAAGCCACCAGCGACATGTGGCTCAAAGGCTGGGACGAACGTAACGGCGGTAACGTCAGCCTGCGCCTGACGGCTGAGGATGTGACGCCTTATGAAAGCGATTTCTACCCGCAGCCGCGTCATGAAGCCCTTTCACAGCCGATGCCTGCGCTGGCTGACTGCTGGTTTATCGTCACCGGCTCCGGCAAATTCTTCCGCAATGTGCAGTTGGATCCGGCCGATTCACTGGTGGTGTTGCAGGTCGATAGCGACGGTAAAGGCTACCGCATTTTCTGGGGGCTCACCAACGGCGGCCTGCCGACTTCTGAACTGGCTTCGCATTTCCAGTCACACATTGTCCGTATGGGCGTCACTCACGGACGCGACCGCGTCATCATGCACTGCCACGCGACCAATCTGATCGCCTTGAGCTATGTGCTGGAGCTGGATACCGCTAAGTTCACCCGTGAACTGTGGGAAGGCAGCACGGAGTGTCTGGTCGTCTTCCCGGACGGCGTGGGGATTGTGCCGTGGATGGTGCCGGGCACCGATGCCATTGGCGATGCCACCTCCGAACAAATGAAGCGTCATTCGCTGGTGCTGTGGCCTTTCCACGGTATCTTCGGCACTGGCCCGACGCTGGATGAAGCCTTCGGCCTGATCGATACCGCAGAGAAATCCGCCGAAGTGATGGTGAAAGTGATATCGATGGGCGGTAAGAAACAGACGATCTCAACCGAAGAGCTGATCGCGTTGGGTAAACGTTTCGGCGTCACGCCAATGGAAGCCGCGCTGCGCGTGTAGCAGATTTTAAGCATAAACTACTTTCAGCATAACATTAGCTTCAGCCTCAACTCGCCACGGCCTCACTGCCGTGGCGTTCTGCCAACGACTACGGGGGATTCATCCATGTTGCGTAAGGCTTTTGTGATGTCAGTTTTTCCTGACAGCCACGATGAATATCAGCGTCGCCACAATCCTATCTGGCCGGAGCTGGCCGAGGTGCTCAAGAATCACGGTGCACACCACTACAGCATTTTTCTGGATAAGCAGCGCAATCTGCTGTTCGGCTATGTCGAGGTCGAATCCGAAGCTCGCTGGGAAGCGATTGCACAAACGGACGTCTGCCAGCGCTGGTGGAAGCACATGAGCGACGTCATGCCCGCCAACCCTGATAACAGCCCGGTTAGTGATGCGCTGGAACCGGTGTTCTATCTGGACTAACGCATTCTCTGAACCACGCATCATCGTGTAGCGGTAATAACATTACCGCTGCGTCATTATTGTTGAAGCTATAAAGTTGAAACTATAAAAAAGAAATAATGTGTCATTTAATTAATGATTCCCGTTACCTATAATCGTGACTTTAACGGTATAAATAATTATCGATTATTGATGGCTATCACATTTTATTTTTCCTATTTGTGAAATATCCATCTTTCACATTAAAAATAAAAACATTTATTAAAACAATCCTTAACAACCACACTTCACTTAAAAACAATCCATTGCCAGTTTAAAAATAAACAGAATTTAGTGTCGCCATAATGAACCTGATTATTATTAAGTTCCGTTTATTCACCAACCTCTCTTTATCGAATTACGTATTATAAAGATCTTATTTTCTTTGCCGTTATCACTACTACCTTCTCTCTATAATCAATAAGAATAACGATGAAATTTTCCCAACTCACAGTGTTCTCTAAGTTATTACTCGGTTTTTCCGTCCTGATAGCCATGATGTTGTTATTAGGTGTGGTTTCACTACTTCAGCTTAGCGTTAATAATAACCGTATTGATGAATTAAGCAGCAGCAGCCTGCCCGGCGTGCGATATAGCCTGGAAATGCGTGGCGCGCTGTCTGAAACGCGTTTGCAGCAAATACAATATATCGACTCCAAAACGCCTGAAGAGCGCGAAGGTCATCGCAAAGAATTACTGCAAAATGCCGATGCCTTTCTTGCTGCATTTAAGAACTACCAAACCGTAGCTAACAGCGAGGATAAAAAAGCGCTGATTAAGGTCATTGGCGAAAATTTCTCCGGCTTTAACGCGGTCAACACCACGCTGGTTGATACCGTCAATCGGGGCGATCTGGTTGAAGCGAGTAAAATCAGCGGGGCAAGCTCATCCAAATATCGTAGTCAGCTAATGAAAGATCTGGCCCGACTGGTAGATATGGAAGTGGCGACGGCAAAAGATATCGTTGTCAGTGCCGATTCGACTTATCGGACGTCACAATACTCTGTCTGGGGATTGCTGCTGCTCGCCCTGCTGACGACGGCCGTTATCGCGACCGTTATCTCACGTAATATTTCGCGCCAGCTCGGCGGCGACCCGCATTACGCTCAGGAAATCATGACGGAGATTGCCTCCGGTAATTTGACAGCGCAAATCCAGCTGCGCCAAGGGGACAACAGCAGCCTGCTGGCCTCCATCAACTACATGAACCAGCAGTTGATGAGCATCGTGCATACCATCATGAGCGGCAGTGAATCCATCTCGCTGGCGTCCAACGAGATTGCTCAGGGCAACAGCGACCTGTCGCAGCGTACCGAAGAGCAGGCGGCTTCGCTGATTCAGGCATCGGCTAATATGCAGCAACTGACGCACACCGTACGCCAGAATGCGGATAACGCCAAAGAAGCCAGCCAACTGGCGCAGCAAACCTCCGAAACGGCTTCTCAGGGCGGGCTTATCGTGGACGACATGCTCAAGCGTATGCATGAGATCTCCGACAGTTCGCAGAAGATTGTCGATATTATCGCCGTGATCGAAGGAATTGCCTTCCAGACCAATATCCTTGCACTGAACGCCGCAGTAGAAGCGGCAAGAGCGGGTAGCGAAGGGAAAGGCTTTGCCGTCGTAGCAGGCGAAGTCCGGACGCTGGCACAGAAGAGCGCCAACGCCGCCAAAGAGATCAAAACGCTGATCGAAGGCACCGTCGAGAAGATTACCGACGGCTCAGCGCGGGCAGACAAAGCCAGCCAGGCGATGTCGGAGATTGTGCTGTCGGTGAAAAAGGTCACGGATATCGTGGCCGAGATTTCTCAGGCCTCCAACGAGCAGCATATCGGCATCAAAGAAATTAGCGTGGCGGTAGAACAAATGGATCGGGTCACTCAGCAAAACGCCGCGCTGGTTGAACAATCCGCCACGGCAGCACACGCCATGACGGAGCAGGGTGCACAGCTACGTGATGCGGTTCGTTTCTTCAAAGTTAATCAGGATCACATGCTGAGAATCCATTAATTCTCCTCTGCCCCGCCAGCAACCCGGCGGGGCAGCCACCTATTTCTGAGCTCTATTATTTCTAATAACTACTAACTCACCCTGTTTGCTTCATGAACAAACGTTGACGTCTGGTTTAGGCAAATGGGGTTATAGTTGCACCACTACACTACGTGCTGTGTTTTTACGTACCCGTTTTCTACGTATCAGGTTTCTGCGCAATCTGTTTCGTCAGTTGACGACTATTTTTACATCTCGCCGCACGGCGATAAGGAGACAACATGGACGAGCACCCTCGATGGCCCGGTAAACCGCATCCGTTAGAATAAGGACCGTCTTCTTCCCCGACCTCTCTGTTCTCTCCGTCTGCGCCGTTTACCTTCCTTAATACCTTAATTTTTTCCGCTTTACGTCCCTTTATCCGGGATGCGCGCCCGTGCGCGGCGGACAGGCAACATTAAGAGAGCAGCATCATGACCGATATGATCACGCAAACGGGGTATCGCCGCGCCCGTAAGACACCCACGGCCACCTTTGCGATTGCCCGCGAGGCGCAAAACAGCCTCGATCAAACACTGGCTAACCTGAATACGCATCTGCACGGCTTAAGCCATGATGACGTCATTGAGCGCCAGCAAACCTATGGCGAAAACCGCGTCGCCCATGAAAAAGCGCCGCACGCGCTGGTACAGTTGGCCACCGCGTTTAATAACCCGTTTATTTACGTACTGATGGCGCTGGCCGCGATCAGCTTTTTCACCGATTACTGGCTACCGCTGCGCCATAATGAAGAGACGTCGCTCACTGGTGTGATCATCATTCTGGTGATGGTGAGCCTGAGCGGCCTGCTGCGCTTTTGGCAGGAGTTTCGGACCAATAAAGCCGCCGAAGCACTGAAATCGATGGTGCGGACAACGGCCACCGTGCTGCGCCGCCCTCACGCCAGCGCCACCGCCGTCATGCAGGAAATTCCGCTTCAGCAGTTGGTTCCCGGCGATATTCTGACGCTTTCCGCCGGCGATATGGTGCCAGCGGATGTTCGGCTGGTGGAATCACGCGATCTGTTCGTCAGTCAGGCCGTCCTGACCGGTGAATCGCTGCCGATCGAAAAATACGACGTCTTCAGCGATATCAGCGCCAAAGGCTGTCAGCCCGCAGGCTGCGGCGGCGAGAGCGATCTGCTGGCGCTGTCCAACATTTGTCTGATGGGAACCAACATTTCCAGCGGCACGGCAACGGCCATCGTCGTGGCGACCGGCAGCCACACCTACTTTGGATCGCTGGCAAAATCGATTGTCGGCACCCGTTCCCAAACCGCCTTCGATCGCGGCGTGAACAGCGTAAGCTGGCTGCTGATCCGCTTTATGATCGTGATGGTGCCTGTCGTGCTGCTGATTAACGGCTTCACCAAAGGCGACTGGATGGAGGCGAGCCTGTTTGCGCTGGCGGTCGCTGTCGGCCTGACGCCGGAAATGCTGCCGATGATTGTCTCTTCGAATCTGGCAAAAGGCGCGATCGCCATGGCGCGGCGTAAAGTGGTGGTCAAACGGCTGAACGCGATTCAGAACTTTGGCGCGATGGACGTCCTGTGCACCGACAAAACCGGCACGCTGACGCAGGATCGCATCATCCTTGAACATCATCTGAATACGCAGGGTCAGGTCGACGCGAGCGTACTCCAGCTCGCCTGGCTCAACAGCGCGCACCAGAGCGGCATGAAAAACCTGATGGATCAGGCCATCATGCATTTTGGTCGTCATAATCCGGCCATCGCCGCACTGGGTCGCTATCGCAAAATCGATGAGCTACCGTTTGATTTCATTCGCCGCCGTCTGTCCATCATCGTTGCCGATGAACACAACCAGCAACGCCTGATTTGCAAAGGCGCGGTAGAAGAAATGCTGGCGGTCGCTACGCACGTGAGTGAAAACGGACAACGGTATGAACTGGACGACGAGCGCCGCAGTACGCTGAAAACGCTAGCGGAAAACTACAACCAGCAAGGGTTCCGCGTGCTGATGATCGGCACCCGTGAACTGAGTCCGGTGGGCAGCACGCTGCCGCTGAGCGCCGAGGATGAACGCGACCTGACAATTTGCGGCCTGCTGACGTTCCTCGATCCGCCGAAAGAAAGCGCCTCTGCCGCCATTCGCGCCCTGCATGAAAACGGCGTGACGGTGAAAGTTCTGACGGGCGATAACGCGATTATTACCAGCAAGATCTGCCGCGATGTCGGGCTGGAACCGGGCGAGGTGCTGGAAGGCAACGCTATCGATGCGCTCAGCGATGAGCAGCTCGGCGTGCTGGTAGAACAGCGCACCATTTTTGCCCGGCTGACGCCGCTGCAAAAATCTCGCGTGCTGAAAGCGCTGCAAGGGAATAACCATACGGTCGGCTTTTTGGGCGACGGTATCAACGATGCTCCCGCCCTGCGCGATGCGGATATCGGGATTTCTGTCGATACCGGCACGGATATCGCCAAGGAATCGGCCGATATCATTCTGCTGGAAAAGAACCTGATGGTGCTGGAAGAAGGCGTCATCAAAGGGCGCGAGACATTCGGTAATATCATCAAATACCTGAACATGACTGCCAGCTCCAACTTCGGCAACGTGTTTTCAGTGCTGGTCGCCAGCGCCTTTATTCCGTTCCTGCCGATGCTGGCGATCCATCTGCTGATTCAGAACCTGATGTACGACATCTCTCAGCTGTCGCTGCCGTGGGACAAAATGGATAAGGAATTCCTGCGTAAACCGCGCAAATGGGATGCCAAAAATATCGGTCGCTTCATGCTGTGTATCGGGCCGACATCATCGATTTTTGACATCACCACCTACGCGCTGATGTGGTTTGTGTTTGCCGCCAACAGCGTAGAGCATCAGGCCCTGTTTCAGTCAGGCTGGTTCGTTGAGGGGTTGCTATCACAAACGCTGGTAGTGCACATGCTGCGTACCCAGAAGATCCCGTTCATTCAGAGTACGGCTGCGCTGCCGGTGATGCTGATGACCGGGCTGGTGATGGCGCTGGGTATCTATCTGCCGTTCTCCCCGCTGGGGCCGCTGGTCGGTTTACAGCCGCTGCCGTGGGAATATTTCCCGTGGCTGGCTGCCACGCTGATTGGCTACTGTACCGTCGCTCAACTGGTCAAACGCGCCTATATTCGCCGCTTCGACCAGTGGTTCTGATCCCTTCTTTACCTCTTCCGGCGGGTGCGCTGTCGCCCGCCAAATCAGGAGCCGCTATGAAACCTTCTCGCCATGCATTCAGGATCGTTGTCTTCTTTCTAACCCTGATTTCAGTGATTAGCGTCACGATGCTTCTTACTGTCATCTAGACCGTAAAAATACTCATAAGATATCAAAATATATACCACCTTAGATGTAATATAAGTTAACGATCTTATCGCAAAAAAACAGAGAAAAAAGATATAAGCAATTAAATAATAAGAAATATATATTTATTGTTATGGTGGTAATTAAAATAGGCATGTTTTTTTAAGGAAATGAGAGCCTCAACGCTAAAACATTACATTATTAGGCCGAAACTAGAATAAACCCCTGTCTACTTTTGCAAACTGCACATGTCAGGAACGGACGACTTGCAGGCTATGGAGCACACCTATGAAATCCCTTCATCACATCTCGATCCGTAGTAAGTTCATTCTTGCCCTTCTCCCGCCCATCCTTGCCCTTCTCTGGTTCAGTTTTTCGGGTGTGGTGGAACGCCGCAGCACAGAAAATGAAATGATCCGTATGGAGAAGCTCATCACGCTGGCGCGCGATGCAGGCGAGTACGCTCACCAGTTACAGCGTGAGCGCGGCTTGAGCGCAGGCTATTTTGGCAGTCAGGGGAAAAATTTTGGCCCGGAGCTTACCACGCAGCGGCAAGCCACCGATCGGGCACAGCAGGTGCTTGAGCAAACCGCCGCAAACCTGAGCCGCGCCGAGCTTGGGGACGCCGTCAGCGAAGAGCTCGGGCGCGTCACGCAGAAAATGCAACAGCTCGTAGAGCATCGCCGCAGTGTCGATAGCATATCGATACCCGTTGCCCAAGCCATCGGCTACTATTCCGATTCCGTCAGCTATCTGCTGAATATCGTCGGGGACATGACTCATCTGGTCAGTGACGGCGGTATCGCCCAGCGGCTGGCGGCCTATTACAACCTGCTGAACGTCAAAGAACAGGCCGGGCTTGAACGCGCCGTGCTCTCCAACACGTTCTCTGCCAATAGCTTTGCTGCCGGAATGTTCGAACGTCTGAATCAGATGATTGGCCGAGGAGAGGCCTATACCACAGCCTATAATATGTTCGCCAATCCCGAGCTGCGCAGGGCTTTTGAGCAGGCTCTCAACAATCCTTCTGCACAAAGCGCACTTCAGATGCGTAATAAGGCCATCGCCTCTCCCGGCGGCAATTTTGGTATCGATGCGAGCCAGTGGTTTAACCAACAAACGGCAAAAATCGATGAGTTGAAAAAGGTTGAACAGCTCGCCACCAACGATCTGACGGCACAGGTGAATACCTTAGCCGCCAAGGCGCGCCAGTCCTGGATTAGCTATCTGGCCGGTGCGCTGGTTTCTCTGCTCATGGCACTCGGTCTGGCTTCCATGGTCATGCGCAGCATCAACGAGCAGCTTCAACAAACGCTGACGACCATTCGCGAGATGGGCGGGGATCTTACGCGCCGCCTGCGCGTGCCGGGAACCGACGAACTGTCGCAGTTGAATCAGGCGTACAACGCCTCACTGGAAAACATCGCCGATATGGTGGTGAGTATTAAGCGCAGCTCGCAGACGATCGGACAAGCCAGCAGCGAGATCGCCAACGGCAATCAGGATCTGGCGCAGCGTACCGAAGAGCAATCCGCTTCGCTGGTGCAAACCGCCAGCAGCATGGAAGAGATTACCGTTACGGTAAAACAAACCGCCGACTTTGCCGGACAGGCGCGTCAGTTGACCACCGAGGTGGACGATCAGGCTCATCGTGTCGGCACCATTACCGAATCGGCCAGCGGTGCGATGGAAAGAATTCAGGATGCCAGCCAGCGCGTGAACGCGGTGGTTTCCGCCATTGATGCGATTGCCTTTCAGACCAACCTGCTGGCGCTGAACGCGGCGGTTGAGGCCGCACGAGCGGGGCAGCATGGCCGCGGGTTCTCTGTCGTCGCGGCGGAAGTACGTCAGCTGTCGCAGCGAAGTGCCGACGAAGCGGGCAAAATCCGCGCGCTCATCGCCGACAGCATTGCCAGCGTCAGCGAAGGGACAAAGCTGGTGAACCAATCGAACCGGGGGATTAACGATATCGTCGCAGGTACCCGTAAAGTGCGCGATCTGGTGAATGAAATCGCGGTCGCCGCCGATGAGCAATCGCTGGGCATCGCGCAAATTAACGAAGCGCTCAGCCAGCTAGAGATGGTCACGCAGCAGAATGCGACGCTGGTTTCTCAGGCTTCCGTTGCCAGCCAGTTACTGGATGAACAGGCGATTAAAATGGAATCGCTGGTCAGCCGCTTCAAGGTTGACGACAACGCACCGCAGCAGCCTTTGCGGCAAGCGCTGTTATCAAGGTAGCGCATAGACCAACAGTAATGCTTTCTGTCCTTTTAGCCGGGCGATGTAGCCCGGCTCCATTTAATTATTTAGACGATATATCCCTCATCACGTCCCCCTCTATCTCTCCTTTATATTCCCTCTTTATCTCTTCTATTTATTTCCACACTTTATATTGGGTTAATAGAGATAAAATCCATTTTATATTTCCAAACATAATTATAATTGGTACCCTCGTCACTTTAATTAACTAATTAAAGTGGATGTCGATAACGCATTACTTTATATAAAAAGGCCTGACAATAAGGATGTAAATTGCAATATCAATGCAACATTAAATACCTAACCTCAAAGGAGGTTAAGTAAAATATCTTTTTCTTATCATAAGGAAATAAATCACAAAATATTGTTTTTAAAGGAATTAAATAATAATTCATTTATATAAATAAAAAATTAAAATATAAGAAAATTCTCAATAAGCGTCACGATTTAGAAAACACCAGAACTAAATTTAATTATGCACACCTTAATTAAGTGAAGGCTAATAATTAATGATTCCGTTTTCCTTCCCAACTGGGCGGGAATATTCCTGTGTTTTCTAAAGAGAGAGTTTACTTTGACGACATTAAAACCCCTATTAGCCAAAAACCGTAGTTGGGCTACGTTGCGTCGCCAACGCCATCCCCACTATTTCAGAAAGCACACGCAGGGCCAGACGCCCCACTCACTCTGGATCGGCTGTTCAGACAGTCGTGTTCCTGCCGAAGTGCTGACGGGTTCTGCTCCCGGCGAGCTTTTTGTTCACCGCAATATCGCGAATATGGTGGTGACAGACGACGATAATTTCATGAGCGTGCTGCAATATGCCCTCGAATACCTGCATGTTTCCCGCATCGTGCTCTGTGGCCACTATGGCTGTGGCGGTGTTCAGGCGGCAGTGAACCTACCCGACATGGGACTCGCTCAGGAGGATTCCGCCCTTTCTCGCCGCATCACGGATCTGCGTCAGGCACTTTCGCCGCATATTGCTGCCTCGCAAGATAGCGATGCCGATGAAAGCACGCGCCAGAATCAACTGGTGGAAGCCAACGTGCTGGCACAGTTCGACCACCTGATAGCCTGTGAACCGGTGCAAAAAGCCTGGCGCAATGGCGTCGATCTTGATGTTTTCGGCTGCGTCTACGACCTGCATAGCGGCCACCTAAAAGAACTCATCCACCGTCACGCCCAGAAACAGGAGGCATCCCCATGAATCTGAGCACACTCCGACATGATATCCCTGCGGGGCTCGTCGTCTTCCTTGTTGCCCTGCCGCTGAGCCTCGGTATCGCGCAGGCCAGTGGTCTTCCTCCTTTTGTCGGTCTGTTGACCGGCGTCGTCGGCGGTATCGTCGTCACCCTGTTCAGTCCATCTCGCTACGCCGTCAGCGGCCCTGCCGCCGGTCTGGTTACTATCGTCTCCGGCTCTATCGCCAGCCTGGGATCGTTTTCGGCATTGCTATTGGCGATCATGCTCGCAGGAGTGCTGCAATGCATTATGGGCCTACTGCGCGCCGGGCGTTTCATTACGCTCATCCCCGGCACCGTGATTAAAGGCATGCTGTCTGCTATCGGCATCCTGCTGATTCTTCAGCAAATCCCGCTCGCCTTCGGTTCGGATGGAGAGGACAGCCTGAAATCGCTCTTCGACGCCTCCGAACCGGGATTCTCCGCCAGCGCGCTGACCGTCTGCCTGGTCGGGCTGGCAATTCTTTGGCTCTGGACCACCAAGCCCGTGCAGAAAATCAGCGCATTTAGCTGGCTTCCCGGCCCACTGGTCGCTGTGCTCTTTGGCGGACTCTTTACCGTCTACGGTGAGCGCTTGTCCTCCGAAATGGTCGATAACCTACCGCGTATTGTCCTGCCGGAATTTGGCAGTCTGGAACAGTTGATGGGGGAGATGACGCGTCCTGACTGGCAGGCATGGAAGAACCCGGCGGTTTATGTCGTCGCGGTAACGCTGGCGCTGGTGGCTAGCCTGGAAACCTTGTTAAGTCAGGAAGCGCTGAAGAAAATTCGTCCACAGCACCCTGCGCCTTCGCCGGATAAAGAGATGCGTGCGCAAGGTATCGGGAACCTGCTCAGTGGTTTTCTGGGCGGATTGCCGATTACTGCCGTGATCGTACGCAGCTCCGTCAACGTCAATGCCGGCGCGCGTACCAAATTTTCCATCCTGCTACACGGTGTGCTGCTACTGCTTTGCGGCCTGTTTATGACCGACTTGCTCAACGTCATTCCGCTTGCCAGCCTGGCAGCCGTGCTGCTGTATACTGGCTATAAGCTGGCTTCTCCGCAACAGTTCCTGCTGCTGTGGCGTCAGGGTTTACAACAGTTCGTGCCTTTCGCCGCGACTGTTGTCGGGATCATTGTGTTTGGGATGCTGGCAGGCATCGGGATTGGCATCGTGACCCAGTTGGCCTTCAGCATTTACAAAAGCCACCGCAACGCGATGCAGCTCACACGCTACGGCGACCATTTTGTCCTGAGCTTTCAGCAGAACCTGACGTTTGTACACAACCCGCGTCTGCAAGGCTTGCTCAACAAGATCCCCGCCAACAGCGTCGTGATTGTGGAACACGACAACGCCGACTATATCGACCCCGATGTCCGCACAATGTTGGAAGATTTCCGCGAGAATGCGCAAGAACGCGGCATCAAACTCAGCCAGTGGCCGGTTTGACGCACGACTCACCATAATAACGGCAACGCCCTCGGTGGGGCGTTTGCCTATTTAGCTCTTACCAAACACCGCTGGCGACGATCATCGACCCGTTGTGCAAACCACGCCGTGGTGAGCTTGCGCGTGATTTTCGGGCTTTCCAGCATGATTCCCGGCAGGATGGCGCGCGGCGCCTTCGTACCCGATTTATCCGCCAGAGCAAAGACGCGCTCATACAGGCTGGTGTCTTCAAAATCGAGGCTATTACCCTTCTCCAGCGCGCGACGAATTGCACTGTCACTCATGTCCAACCGCTTCCCCAACGCGCGAACCGCCAGCTCCGTAGCACTGGCTTTATCCGAACCGTAGTTGATTAAGTCACCGTCCAGCGCCAGCTTGATCCCCGTCAGACGGCTAACAGCACGCTGGAACGCTGCATTTCGGCTGGCATACCATCCCGCGTTAAAATCCGCGAATCGGTATAGCGACTGCGGATAATTCGCCGGATAACCCAGCAGGTGTTTGATGCCAAAGTACATCCCACCACGACGGCTAAACACCTCCTGACGAATCGTGCCGTCCACGGTATACGGGTAGCCCTTCGCGTTAGCTTCCGCAAACGCGATGCTCACCTGCATCGGCCCACCGGTATGCACCGGATTCAGCCGACCGAACAGCGTCTGCCCCATCGGCACCATGTCGATGAAATCATCAAAGATCGCGCTGAGCTCTTTTTCGGTACGCACTTTATCAAGCCGCTCGCTGTAGCTTTTTCCGTTCGGGGATTTGATGAGCAGTGCGGTACGCACCAGAAACGCCGGTACATGAACTTTCTCAGCTCGGCGGTCAATCTCTTGCCAGGCAATTTTCGACAAATTCGGCACCTGCGGATCGGCATTAAACGTCGATTCCTGCTCGGTTACAGCCAGTACCGAACACAGATTTTCATTGCTGGGATCGAGTCCCTGCGTGGTGAACGCCGTGGCGATATCGGTCGCCCAGCCCTGACGATCTTTCACGTTGTCCGGCAGCAGCTTGAGTAGCTGAGCACGGACATCCGCAGGCCGCGATTCCGGTGTCGTCGCAGTCTTGCTGGCACAGCCGGCCAGCACCAGCAGAGCCAGCGCACACAGGGGACGAAACAAGGGAATAGAAGAACGGGACATAGTCTCTCGCATCATGATGGGAAGGCTGTCAGAACGTTAGCGCAGCCCGCACCAATTATCCAGCCGAAGGCAAGCACATGCATTTTACCAACTGACCTGGCATAGTTAGCGTTATCACTAACCGAATGCGCTAACGAACGGACGACACACGCATGGCTGCCACCAACCATTGGACGCGAGATCAGCTCCTGATCGCCTTCACCCTGTACAGTCAGCTACCGTTTGGCAGGCTACATTCGCGTAATCCCGATATCATTTACTATGCTGGGTTGATTAACCGTACGCCTTCCGCACTGGCGATGAAGCTAGTTAATCTGGCTAGCCTCGATCCGTTTATTATCGATTCCGGTCGTACTGGCTTGCGTGGTGCCTCCAACGCTGACCGCGCGCTGTGGCAGGAGATGGGCAGCAATCCTGAACTATTTGAACAGCAGTGCCAACAGGCGATGGTATCGCTCGAAGCCGGAGCGGCGGCAGCGACAACAACACCGTTCCATGCCAACGACAGCGAAATCCCTGATTATCACGGCGGAGAACGCCTTACACAGGTAAAAACGCGCATTGGCCAGCAGCTATTCCGCAAACGCGTACTCAGCAACTACGGCGAACGCTGCTGCGTGACAGGATTGGAAGAGCCCGCGCTACTGGTCGCCAGCCATATTCAACCGTGGAAAACAGCGGCAGAATATCGCCTCGATCCCAGCAACGGTCTCTGCCTGTCCAACCTGCACGACAAAGCCTTTGATATGGGACTCATCAGCTTCAATGATTCGCTGGAAATGCTGCTTTCTCCACGCATCAAAAAGCTGAAAAGCGCTATCAGCGACGTCAATTTCGCCCAGTACGAAGGCAAACAAATCCACGTGCCAGACACCTACCCGCCCAACCTGTCACAGATGGCATTCCATCGTGAGCATATTTTTTTGGGGTAGGGGTAAAGAGGTTATCGGTAAGATGCCGATAGCTTGCGGGAGGTATGTAATATACGCAGGATATGCACTTCATTTATCTTTCGCTTGAGTGCATAAATAATAATGAAGGGGAATCGCGTCAGGACCAATTTCCGCCGTTCCCCCGATTTTCCGATATCAAGACCGGCTTCTGGCGTGGCTTCGAGCAACGATACCGATGAGATAAACTTGTCATCCGCCGCATTCGCAACATCCAACCCAGCCTCTTTATACAGATAGCGGTATATTCCTTCGCGATCTGCCAGTGCCTGCTTCTCCCACCGGACCTTAAATATCACAGCTCACCCCGCGCCGCCCGCGCTTTCAATGCATCCATTCTCTGACTGACGTCTTCATTACTGACGAACTCACCTTCACCCGCATCATAACGAGAAAACGCATCCTGAATCTGCGCTTCCAGCCATTCATCACCCGCGTTGCGCTGATACTGACGCTCTTCTTCAGCCAATTCCTCTGCTCGTTGCCGCATCAACTCCGTCAGGCTCACTTGATGACGATCCGCAGCCTGCATCGCCAGTTGCTTGGTTTCTTCATCGATTCTGAAATGGATGGTACTCATTTCCGCCTCCGTGGTGTCAATTGTGTTGTCACTCTACGCGATCCTCTCCACTTTTTCCTGTTCTTTTTTCATACGAAAATCAACTATACAAAAACAGGGCGATATAGGGGCTGTCGCGCGAGATGACGCGTGGGTTTTCATCAAGCAGCGTCCGCAGACGCGCCTGCTGTCGGGTATTTGGTAACATGCCCGAACGGTTGAACCGCTGTACCCAGTACGCCACGCCAGCCTGCGTGAATGCAGTATTCTGTGACTTAGCATTATCCAGCAGGAACACCAGCCAATCCCATTTGTTCAGCTTATGCGCTAGAAAGTAGTACGCCTCAACGTGTTCTCTGGAAGACGCGCGGTCCAGACAACATTGAAGTTCAGACAGCGACAGATAAATTTTCTGCTGGTAAAACAGCTTCCGTGCCACCTTCGTAATAGCAATCGAAGGATTGCGCAGAGAATCCAGCAGTCGCTCACGTGCATCGTCACCCGTACGCAGAATAAGAATGCGCAACGCACTGTAGTAAAGGCTGGGATAACATTCGTCCAGATTGCGCTCCGCCAGCGCCACAATGCCGTAATAGCGATGCTCATCCAGCCCCCATAGCGTGATTTTGCGCACGGTAACGGTACTCGCCCGATCCAGTGCGGCAAGATAATGCGCAACCGGATCGTCGTTTCGTTCGCGCAGTAACGCTGAGGCTCGCTGACGCACCAATGCATTCTTATCAAACAGTAAGGCAATCAGTTGAGACTCAGACACGGGGAACGCATTGTCTATCACATACTGCAACGCCACCTGCTTGATGGGGGCGAACGAGTCTTTCAACAGAATGGTCAACACGTCGCGATCGACGTCCTTGTCCGCACTTAGCAGATACCGCGCCGCGTTCGCTCTGACTAACGGATCGTGATGCAACATTGCCTGCTCAAAGATCTGCTTCAACGGGAACCGCTCACGCTCAGCCAGAATATCCAATGATAGTCGGGCAACAGTTTTGTCTTCCGAACACAACCCCGCGAATAGCGACGGCACGTGCGCTTCCTCAGACAGAAAACCCACGATTTCATCCACCAGCGGCTGATGATCTTCCCGCTGACACTGCAACAACCAGAAAATTGCAGGCAAGTTGGCGACAAAAGACGCGGTGTTATCAGACGTTAACAGCAGCCGCACGCTCTGCTTAGCCGCACGGCGCACCGGTTCAGCCCAATCGTTTACTCGTTCAATCAGCGCTGGCAATGCCGAGACCTCGTTCATGAAGCCCAGACACAGCACCGCACGCTGCCGAATATGCCCGTTATAGTGGCGCGTGAGCGTTATCAGGTGTGACGCTGAACCCAGTGCATCAGCCTGCGCGGGCCGATAATAGTTATCTGGTGAGGCCACCAACTTTTCTAACTGGTGCAGTAGTAAATCGTACGATGCCATATTCCTTACCTTCTCTTTTTTCGCTTCCATATCAATGCTTACGCCATCACCGTCCGGTACAACAGCGCATCCAGCATCGTGTCGTCAACAGACTGACTGTCTGGTAAAACAGCAGGGTTATCAGCATCGTTCAGCATTTTCGTGATGAACGCGTGGATCACCTCCCGCCGCGGGCCGTATTCCGCCTCACCCGAACGCTGTTTGATCTCCAGCAACTGATGGATTTCAGCCAGCAGATATGGGTCGTCTACCGTTCCCGCAAGCAACTGCGAAAAACGCATGGGCGGCATACCTTTGCCTGCCTCTATCCAGCGTACCGCCAGCAGCGGACGCAGGACGTAAAAATACTTTTTGAGGCGCACCGTTTCATCTTGCAGATAGCCGCGAAAGTTTTTGCGCGCCATCGACAGATAGTGCCAGCGCGCCTTGGACGGGGAGAACCACGTCGGCACCGCTGCCCGTAGAGCGGACGCCGTTTCCCGATCCTCCTGATAGACAACGGGTGAATCCAGCCATTCGATCAGCGTCGGGTTAGCCCGCTTGAGCAGGCCAAGCGCTTTACGCCATTCCCAACCGCAAACATCCAGTTCATCGTCAATGGGCAGCTCTATCACATCGCGCTGCGGCTCAACGCGCAGATACCACTCTGGCCGATGCACGTAGAGAAAGCGCACATCGTAGTCGCTATCTGGGGAGGAGAATCCCCAGCCACGGCTCCCCGACTCGCAGGCATAAAGCACCTTCACCTGATAACGTTCTTCCACATCCTGTAAGACTAATTTCACCCGCGTCCGCATAGTCGCATCGACGCGATAATCGTGTTCCATCATGATCTTATCCTTTCACACACACCACTTGGCGCAGCGTGTGCACAATTTCCACCAGCGATGACTGTGCCGCCATCACCTTATCGATATCTTTGTACGCCATCGGGATTTCATCGATAACGTCGCTGTCTTTTCTGCACTCGACGTGTGCGGTCGCGCGAATCTGGTCTTCTACGGTGAAGCGTTTTTTCGCGGCGGTACGGCTCATGGTTCTTCCCGCGCCGTGGCTACAGGAACAGAAGCTCTCTTCGTTCCCCAATCCGCGCACGATAAAGCTCTTCGCGCCCATCGACCCCGGAATGATCCCCATCTGGCCTTTCTGCGCCGACACCGCCCCTTTACGAGTGATCAGCACCGATTCACCAAAGTGCGTTTCGCGCTGCACATAGTTATGGTGGCAGTTCACGCCTTCCTGCTGGGTGGTAAACGGCTTCGTCACAATTCGAGACAGCGCCGCCAGCGTATGCGACATCATCACTTCACGGTTATGACGAGCAAAATCCTGCGCCCATTCCACCGCTTCAATGTAATCGTCAAAGTGCAGGCTACCTTCCTCGAAATACGCCAGATTACGGTCCGGCAGATTCGCAATGTGCTGCTGCATATCTTCCTGCGCCAGCTTGATGAACAGCGACCCAATCGCGTTCCCCACACCACGTGACCCGCTGTGCAACATCACCCACACGCTATCCACTTCATCCAGACAGATTTCAATAAAGTGGTTACCCGTTCCTAACGTCCCCAGATGCTGATAGTTGTTGGTTTTCAGCAACTGCGGGTATTTATCCGTCAAACGTTTAAAACGCGGTTCCAGCAGTGACCAGTGCGCATCCACCGTCTGCGGCGGGTTCTGCCAGGAACCGACATCACGTTTGGAACGCGTTACGCTACGTCCGTGCGGCACCGCTTGTTCAATCGCGCTACGTAGCCCCAGCAGATTATCCGGCAAGTCGCTGGCAACCAGTGACGTACGCACCGCAATCATCCCACAGCCGATATCCACGCCGACCGCCGCCGGGATAATCGCGCCACGCGTAGGGATCACGCTACCAATCGTCGATCCTTTTCCCAGATGTACATCCGGCATCACCGCCAGATGTTTAAAAATGAACGGCATTTTGGCCGTATTCAGCAGTTGATCACGGGCTTCTGGTTCCACAGGCACGCCCTGCGTCCACATTTTTACCGGTGCGCTATTCACGGGCGACATCATGTCGTAATCCTGCGTTTTCATTTCTTCCATTTTCATTCTCTTTGTTTGTCATTATTCGCTATAGGTATTGCCAAAGGCGTGCCAATTTTCTAAAAACAACAAAATAAAAATATAACCAATTGATAATTAATAGTTAAAAAACAAATTATGCAAACTAGCAACGAAGCAAAAGAACCGGTAAATTTATTCTATAGGATAATAATTTATATGAAGGTATAAAATGAAGCGTCGCGTCGTCATTGGTGTGCTGGGCACCACGTTGGACAAACGAGGTAAACGGGAGAATCGCTGGACAAAATGGCGGCCTACCGTCGGCCTCTGCCAGCAGCCCGATTTTCCAGTCGACCGTCTGGAACTGCTGCACCAGTCACGCAACGAGGGAATGGCACAACAGGTGGCAGAGGATATCGCCGTGGTGTCACCCGCCACGCGGGTCACGCTTCAGGCCGTTGAGCTCCGCGATCCGTGGAATCTGGAAGAGGTCTACAGCGCTTTTCTGGACTTTGCGAGCCGCTACCCGTTCGATACTGAGAACGAAGAGTATTTCGTTCACATCACCACCGGCACTCACGTCGTGCAGATTTGCTGGTTCCTGCTGACCGAAGCCCGCTACCTGCCCGCCAAGCTGCTGCAAACCGCGCCGGGGGAGAAAGCGGATCGCCCGGCACCGCAAGGCATCTATGCCGTTATCGATCTGGATCTTAGCCGCTACGCGACCCTCACCAGCCGTTTCCAACACGAGCAGGAGCGTTCCGTCTCATTCCTGAAATCGGGCATCGAGACGCGCAACAGTACGTTCAACGCGCTGATCGACCAGATTGAACGTGTCGCGCTGCGTTCTACCGCGCCGATGCTCCTGACCGGCCCGACCGGTGCGGGGAAATCCTTTCTGGCCCAACGCATCTATCAGTTACGTCAATCTCGCCATCTGGTCAGCGGTCAGTTTGTTGCGGTTAACTGTGCCACGCTGCGCGGCGACAATGCGATGTCGACATTATTCGGCCATGTGAAAGGCGCATTTACCGGCGCATTACAAGCAAGAACGGGGCTCTTACGTGAAGCGGGCGGCGGGATGCTGTTTCTGGATGAGATCGCCGAACTCGGGCTAGATGAACAAGCTATGCTGCTCAAGGCGATTGAAGAAAAACGCTTTTTACCGTTTGGTTCGGATAAAGAAGTCAGCAGCAATTTCCAACTGATTGCTGGCACGCACCGCAACCTGCGTGAGTGGATCGCACAGGGCAAATTTCGTGAAGATCTCTACGCCCGTATTAACATGTGGACCTTCCCCCTGCCGGGCTTGGCGGAACGTCGAGAAGATATCGAACCGAACATTGAATTCGAACTCCAGCGCTTCGCACGCGATCACCAAACGCAGATCCGCTTCGATAAAGACGCACGGCAGCGCTATCTCACGTTTGCCTGCTCATCGCAGGCCGCGTGGCGCGGCAACTTCCGCGAACTCGGCTCCTCCATCGCCCGCATGGCGACGCTGGCGGAACAAGGACGCATCACCGTGGCACTGGTAGAGGAAGAAATCACGCGCCTGCGGGCCAATTGGCAAAGCGATACCCCGACAACCGCGCTATCCGAGCTACCGCCCGAACTCGCCAACATCGACCTCTTCGAACAGCGCCAGCTTGAAACCGTGCTCGACGTCTGTCGCACCGCCAATTCGCTCTCCGAAGCCGGCCGACGCCTGTTCGCCGTCTCACGCCAGCAAAAACAAAAGCCTAACGACGCCGATCGGCTGCGTAAATATCTGGCACGTTTTGGGCTGAACTGGGAGGGGTTGAAGCGGGTATAAATTCATCATAAATTTATACCTTCCGTGTAGGCTACGATATCATTACTCTGTTATTCTCAAGGCAACAGCAAAATGAAAATTACTCGCTATCGTCACATAGCAGAAGTCTACCGCTTATAGCCATATTCAACATAAGCAATTGTTTTAATTAAGGCAGATGATATGAAAACCACAATGTCTCAGAAGTCGGCCCGTGAAGGCCTTGGCAACCCTGAACTATTTCAGGGGGGCGTTTATGTAACGAAAAATGGTTCCGCAGAACTCTTTGTGCAAACAGCGGCAGAACGGGAAGCAGAACTGCTTGAAAGAGAAAGAGAAAGGCAATCTAACGCACTCTTGAAACTAGTGATGACTGCCAAAAAAGAAATTAAAAACGGTCAGGGAATGTCCGCCGAGGAAGCCCTACAGAAATTACGTGAAGCGCGAACGTAAATAAGGAGCCAATTTGGCCAGTTCGTACACCATTAAAGTCGCCCCCACGGCTGTCTGGTCTTTGCAGGATGCTGAGTCTTATAAATCTCACTATATCGGTATTGAACAAGCCGCCACATGGTCTGAATCGTTGTTCTTATCATCCATACAGGCCATTTCTCAAGATCCTATCCGCTACAGGCATAATGCAATATTATCCGATAATGGCATCGCGCTCCGTGAGCGTCTCTCAGTAGAAGATGACTTTCGCTGTTTGTATGATGTTGATGAAGAAAGCAGAATCATAGAGATCCTGCTTTTCGTCAGCATGAAACAGGACCTTGAGAAAATGCTTTATCGATATCATGTGTTGAGCTGATGGGTTCCATAAGATACCGCTCGATAAACAGAACGCTTTTCCGCCCCACAGGCAGCATAGTCTCCCCATTTTAGGGGAAACACAGGGGGAGGTTCACGCAGGGAGGCCTCACCCCTGTGGTCGCCCCGTGTATCGCGGTTTGCCAGCGGAGGCTTTCAAGCCTGTTTCTGCGACCTTCATTCCAAAACACGCTGTAATTCCACTGTAAATCCATCCACCCTATTTCACGTTTTTCATCGTTGGAATAGAGTCTCTGTGCTGCGGCAACATCCGCAGCCGGGCTTGGAACCCCGACTATCTAGAACTGAAAACGCTTTGTTTTTTCAGGGGCTACGTGCACACTCTAATCCGTGGCTCAGGCAGGGCAACCGCAAGGTTGGCCGGTCGCTAGATCCGGTGTTCCAACCCTGTCTGGGTCACACCTTTAGTTTGGAACCTGAAGGCGTGATGAAATAATTATCTAGCAATGGAAGATTCAAACATGACGGACACTCACGCCACACCTGCTGACAGCACCATTACCATTTTCCGCGACCTGATCGCCAACCTGCCTTTCGCGCAGTTAGATGATGTTCAGCTCTGCGACCTCGGCGCAATTGCCGCCGAATCGGTCGAAGGCCTGTGCCACGGCCTGCATTACCTCGGCGACACACTACAAAACGACGTGGAACTGCCGCAAGAAAGCCTCAGCCAGCTCGGTGCCTGCCTCAACGCCACCGCGCACCTGATTCCAGCACTGCTGGAAATGTGTGAACAGGCTGAACGCCACGTCCGAACAGTAACGCCAGTGAGCGACGCGCCTCTTACAACACAGTAAAACAAGATGTTATGCCATTTAGGGTTATGCTTTTTTACCCTACTACGGCCCTCCCCTGCACAAGGGGAGGAAATAGCTGAAACACCCTGACAGGCAGTGCTCAAGCCCTCTTCATGCTTCATCTTCAGATCCGCTAAAGCTAGAAATAAGAAAAAATTAATCAGTGATGCAACCTGTATTTTTTCTGAAGTTAGCCGACTATTCTGACATCAGTTAGCGAGGTCGTAGTCAGCGAGATGAGATAGACTAACGCTTCATATTTCGACGACATTCACCTTGCAGCGTAGGCAAACTCACATGGTTAAACGCACAGTGTCCGCCAATAAATCGATCGATATGTACGCCGTCTATGTTTTTGTGACGATGGCGGAAGCAGGAAGCATGACGGCAGCCGCCACGCGGCTAGGCCTGACGCCTTCTGCCATTTCGCAAACGATCCGGTTATTGGAAGAAGATTTCGGCGTCAAATTGGTAAACCGGGCCCGTCGCCCCTTTGTCCTGACGCCTTACGGCATTGCGTTGAAAAACCGGGGAGAAATCCTGACGGAGGAGATTGCGAACCTGAAGGCGCAGGTGCTGGAAGCAGGAAAAGGGATTAAACCCGACTTGCGTATCGGCCTGGTGGATTCGTTTGCTATCACCTGCGGTTCGGTGTTTACCAAGAGTTTGATGAAGAGTTCATCGCAGTTGCTGATTCGTACCGGGCTCAGCCCGCAGCAGGGTGAAGCGTTAATGCGACGCGAGCTGGATTTGATCGTCACCAGTGACCCACTGATCGACAGCGATAGCGTGGTGCGTCATCAGCTGTTTTCCGAAGGCTATTTCATTATCACGCCGCCGGATTACCGCAAACGCATCAAAACGGTTGAGGACATCCGTGAGCTTTCCGCCGCACTACCGCTGGTGCGCTTTAACCGGAACTCGCAGATTGGGATGCAGATTGAGCGTTACCTGCGACGCATCGATGTCCGCGTACCGAACATGCTCGAATTTGATAACGCAGATACCTTAACGTCGATGGTGGCGGCAGGTATCGGTTGGGCGGTAACCACTCCGCTCAGTTTCCTGCAATCCGTTGCACACTCCCGTGAGGTGCTAACGCATATGCCGGAACAGCTGAATATCAAGCGCTCGCTGTATATTGTCGGGCACCGTGATGAATACAGCGCGTTCTTTGAAGAAGCGTGTGATGTCACACATGACATTATTAAAACCGTATTTATTCCAAAATTGAAAACGCTGAACCGCGGAATAGAAAAGCTGGTTGAGATCAATCCGGATAATACCGAATAACCTATTAACGATTGGGAGACAGAAAATGGAGGAACATATCCACCACTAGCCATTTAACGATGCTAATTCAATGTTCGTCTCCCCGAGAACGCTTTTTAGTCATGATTTTATACAAATCGTGATGGGTTCGTGTTACCTGAAAATCAAAAAACAGGAAAGACAAACCCTAAAAAATCATAGTCTTAATATTGAAAACGATGCTATGTACATCGAACAAGAAAAAGGAAGAAGAATCATGTCAACGAATATCCGTATTGAAGAAGACCTGTTAGGTACCCGTGAAGTCCCTGCCGATGCCTATTATGGTATCCATACGCTGCGTGCGATTGAGAACTTTTATATCAGCAATAGCACCATCAGCGATATTCCAGAATTTGTCCGTGCCATGGTGATGGTAAAAAAAGCGGCCGCGCTGGCGAATAAAGAACTGCAAACCATCCCACGTAAAATTGCCGATACCATTCTGCAAGCCTGTGACGAAGTGTTGAATAACGGTAAGTGTCTGGACCAATTCCCTGTCGATGTCTATCAGGGCGGTGCGGGTACGTCAGTCAACATGAACACCAACGAAGTGCTGGCGAATATCGGTCTGGAACTGATGGGTCACCAGAAAGGTGAATACCAATACCTGAACCCGAACGACCACCTGAACAAATGCCAGTCCACCAACGATGCCTACCCAACCGGCTTCCGTATCGCGGTGTACACCTCTATTCTGAAACTGGTCGAAGCGATTACCCAGTTGAGCGATGGCTTTGAGCGCAAAGCAAAAGAGTTCGAAAACATCCTGAAAATGGGCCGCACCCAGTTGCAGGACGCCGTGCCGATGACCCTCGGTCAGGAATTCCACGCGTTCAACGTGCTGCTGAAAGAAGAAAACCGTAACCTGCTGCGCACCGCCGAGCTGCTGCTGGAAGTGAACCTGGGCGCAACCGCCATCGGTACGCGCCTGAACACGCCGGATGAGTACCAGAAGCTGGCTGTTCAACATCTGGCAAAAGTCAGCGGCCTGCCTTGCGTACCGGCTGAAGACCTGATCGAAGCGACCTCCGACTGTGGCGCTTACGTGATGATGCACAGCGCCCTGAAACGCGTCGCAGTTAAAATGTCGAAGATCTGTAACGACCTGCGCCTGCTGTCTTCCGGTCCGCGCACTGGCCTGAACGAAATCAACCTGCCGGAACTGCAGGCAGGCTCCTCCATCATGCCAGCCAAAGTTAACCCAGTGGTACCAGAAGTGGTCAATCAGGTCTGCTTCAAAGTCATCGGCAACGATACCTGCGTCACCATGGCGGCAGAAGCGGGTCAGTTGCAGTTGAACGTGATGGAACCGGTTATCGGCCAAGCGATGTTCGAATCCATCCAGATTCTGTCCAGCGCCTGCTACAACCTGCTGGAAAAATGCGTTGACGGCATCACCGCCAACAAAGAAGTGTGTGAAGCTTACGTCTTCAACTCTATCGGTATCGTGACCTACCTGAACCCGTTCATCGGCCACCACAACGGCGATATCGTCGGGAAAATCTGTGCCGAAACGGGTAAGAGCGTGCGTGAAGTGGTGCTGGAACGCGGCCTGCTGACCGAAGAACAGCTGGACGACATTTTCTCCATCCAGAACCTGATGCACCCGGCCTACAAAGCCAAACGCTACACCGACGAAAACGAAGCCGTTTAATTTTCGTTCTCCGTCGCGCTAGCCCGAAGGAAACTTCGGGCTTTTTCTTGCGCATTATTTGCAGTACGCCAGTATTGATTGTCTGCTTGCATATTTGCGATCAGATATGCCAAGGCTTATTGCCCCTCCGATCCTAACCGGCGGTCGCAGCACGGCGTTGGCATAAGATGTCGCTTAGTGTTTTTTCGCGTCAGCGTGCAAATTTCTCAGTACGAAAGGAACCGGGTCACGCAGTGAAACATTCATGGTTCCTGTGTGATCTAGCCCCTTATATTCATGCATCTCAACCGACGTTCCTGCTTTAGCCACGTCACGCGCGAATACGCGCTGCATAATGGTGGGCACATCAATATCCTGCGTGCCAGTTCCAATGAATACCGGATGGGCGATTTTTAGGGTGCTATAGCGCAAACTTGGCGTCTGACTTTCCAGTAATCCCTGTGTTGCAGGCTTCAGGCTATTGCCCGCATTCAGGCCATCGTCCATCACTTTTTTCGTTAACTCGTCGATGCACATTTCACGCGCGGCGGACACATCAGCAGCGGCTTTCGGCGTAAAATAACCATCAACATTCAGCCCTTTTGTCGTATCGGCAGCGGACAGATAGATGTACATCGCATAGGGAATCTTAGGATCGCCGCCCTCTTTCACCCCTGCATCCCCGGCAAAAATTGCCGCGGCAGAGGTCTTATCGTCAAAATAAGGTACGCCGGTCAGCACCGTTGAGACAATATGCAGATCCGGCGCATAGTCAGGCTGGTAGCCCGCGCTCGCAAAGGCCGCATGTGCCCCTTGCGACTGCCCCACAAGGGTCAACTGATTGCGTAGCGGGAATGCACTAAGCGCGGCTTTCACGCTGTCCAACACGCTCCACGCTTCTCCACGTGCATTGAGGTAGTGATGCAAACCGGCAGACCCGAGCCCCGCATAGTCTGGTGCCACGATGGCAAACCCCAGCGATAGCCACGTATTCAGATACTGCCCATCACGCCCTGAATGCGGATTAAGAGAAGGGGCACAGGTTGTTTGTACGCCCACCGTCCCATGTGTCCATACCACGACAGGCCAGCCCCCTTTTGGCGTTTCGCCTTTCGGGATGAAAACGGCAGCGGTATCTTCCCGTGGGCTTTTTCCATCCACGCCACTCAACGAACGGTATCGAATCAGATACTGTTCTGCCGCCTCCTGTAAGCCATTTTTCGCATCCAGCGTCGTTTTTTCTACTAACGAGCCAGGAGACGTTGTTTCTGCCGAGGAAAGCAGAGGGATCATACCAACGGATATAATGAGAAATAACGTCAGGAGTTTTCGCAGCATCTGAGGAAAATAGAACATGACATCTCTCCAGGGTGATTGAATTCATATTCCCCTAAATAGCTTCGCCAAATAGTAGATCACTCGAAGGGAACTCAGTCCGAGTTATGCGATCTGATCAATCGCCAAACCAAACAAATCACCAACCGGACTGAGCGATGCCGATCATAGCAGCAA
>NZ_JAUMIO010000037.1:0-37832 GCF_032905925.1 Pectobacterium sp. HCp5_1 | reverse complement strand
AATTATATTGAGTGCGATTACAATCGCTGGCGTCGCCACAGTGCCTGTGGCGGACTCAGCCCGGAACAGTTTGAAAACCAGAACCTCGCTTAGGGCTGTGTCCACATTACGTGGGTAGGATCACATCCCCTTCTTCGTTGCACAACTCTCTCGCCGTCCCTGTCAGGTCCGTGACGATGTAGTGCAGTTGCGTGCTGTCGCCCTGCGCCTCCACCTGTGCCAGAGGCCGGAAGCTCCCCGGCTCGTACACCCATTGCACTTCCCGCGCCGCATAATGGCAAGTCCAACCCGCCCTCTGCCATCAACCTTAAAGGCCGCTGGCTGGAAGAGAGTGGCTTTATCACCGGGATGCCCGTCACCGTCACTGTGGAAAGGGGGAGGATTATTATTGAGACGCAGATTAATTTATAGCGGCTGACCTGACCGCTAATAAAATAAAAAGCCGGAAGGATCGTGTGTTCGCTTCCGGCTTTTATTTATTTTACTTTACCAATAACAATTGCATTAATTTGATCATATATATATTCGCAGGCTTCATCTTCTGTCGGGAAACTTACCATCCCAGTTTTAATTCCTCTTTCTGAGTAATAAACAACCCAACAACCATTTTCGTGATCAAGACATAATTTTTCATTTGGTAAACCGCCATCCAAAGAATATAAAATCCTCGACACTTTCTCTTTGATAAGCCTATCTTTTAGCTCTTTTTTATTCATAAAAATCACCGTCTCTTTAACGAACCATCCCTCACCAAATTTATTATCTTATCAGGTAATTCGTACTGAGTTCCGCCACCTTCATATCCGAACCAGCCTTTAATATCACCGGCATCAACAGTAATTGGCTTAACAACTTCATAAACATTATAAGGTCTACCATCTGACCCCGGTTTCAAGGCTCTATCTCTATATGGAACTCCTTCAGGAGAGGCGAATGTTCCATATTCAGTACCATATCTATCAATTGTAGAACCGGGTAATAATGTAAATTTAGATGAGTCGCCATCGAAACCTCGATTTGGTGGCCACTCATTATGATCTGAGAAATTCGATGATTCTCTGGCTCTGCGGCTTGCCTCTATATTTTCGAGCACCCTTTTCCGCTGTTCACATGCAGATTCAGCTAATCCCAAGGGGTCAACACGGGTTAGCGGATTATGTACATATGCTTGAGGTCGAATGCCACCCAGCAGCCCTATCGGGTCCGGTGACAGATACTGTCCGCTCTCCGCATCATAGTAACGATGCCGGTTGTAGTAAAGCCCCGTTTCCGCATCAAACAACTGACCCTGATAGCGCAGCTCGCAGTACACCTCTTCGTTTGCCGCATCTCCCAGGTAGCGCCGCAGCGGGATAGGCCGTCGCTCTTCGCGGTGTGCGCCCCACAGTCCCTGCTCCCCACGCCAGCGGACTTCCCCTTCCTCGCTGCACAACTCTCTCGCGGTTCCTGTCAGGTCCGTAACGATGTAGTGCAGTTGCGTACTGTCGCCCTGCGCTTCCACCTGTGCCACCGGCCGGAAGCTTCCCGGCTCGTATACCCACTGTACTTCCCGTGCCGCTGACCCGTCCGCCCGGTACTGCTGCTGACCAATCAGCTGGTCACCGTCCCACCGGTACGCCACCCGTGCGACCGCCTGTGCAGACGGCACCTGGCCCTCGCGCACCTTACTGACTCTGCGCCCAAACGCATCGTAACGATAGCGCCACCGTGCCCCGTCCGGCAGGCTCACCCGCACCAGACGGTCCTGCACATCCCAGTCAAAGTACGTTTCCTTCGGCCTGAACCCCGGGCGCGTTTCCCGCTTCACCGCCAGACGCCCGCAGTCGTCATACCGGTACTGCGTATGACCCCGCTCGATTACCCGGCCCGCCGCATCGTACCGCGCCGACGCCTGTACCACCGCATCCTGCACCTTCAGCGTCTCACCCAGACCCGGCGCTATCTGCGACACCTCGCACAGGTTCTGTTCGCTGTCGTAGCCAAACAGCCGCGCCTGACGCCGCCGCCCCTCATCACGGCGCTCCGCCGTCACCTGGCCTGCCCCGTTCAGCCGGAAGGCCTGCTCGCCCCAGTGGCTGTCGCTGATGCCCGTCAGCCGGTCCAGCACATCGTACTGATAACGACGCTCCAGCACGTCATTCACCCGGCCGTCCGCCCCTTCCAGCGCCTGACGCTGCAACAGCCCCGTCGGGCTCCACTCGTGACGTAATGCAAACCCGCTGCCGTTACTGCGACGCTGCTCTTCCCCCGCCGCCGTGTGGCTGAACTGCAGCGGCTGGTGTGAACCGATACCCAGCGACGACAACCGCCCCGACTGCCACGCCAGCTGCAGCGGGGCCAGAATCCCTTCCACGACTGCACGCTGGCCACCCGCGTCGTACCCGCTCTGCACCGCCTCGCCGTTGACCGTTTCCGAGGTGACCTGCCCCGCACGGTTATAGGCGTATTCCACCACCGCATCCGGACTGGCGGCTTTCGTCAGCCGGCCGGCCACGTCATACGCCAGTTCGGTAATACCGTCCGTTTCCCCGTCCGCTTTCTGTGCCGTGATGCGCGTTATCCGCCCTGCCGCATCATGTTCGTAGTGCAGTGCGCTGCCATCCGGCGCGGTACGCTGCACCAGACGGTCTGCCACATCATACTGATAGCGGTACACCCGCCCGTCGTAATGCCGCTCCTCGCTCAGCCGCCCGCTGCGGTCAAAACCGTACGTCCAGTCCCGTCCCTGACTGTTCGTCACCCCGGCGAACTCCGCTTCCGCATTGTAGTGGTAGCGTACCGTCGCCCCCAGCGGGTCCGTCGCTTCCAGCAGGTTATCGAACGCCCCGTAGCGGAACTGGTAGCGCTGACCCAGTGCATCCGTCACCGCCGTCAGGTTACCTTCCACATCGTAACCAAATCGCGTCTCGCTGCCGTCTTCGTACACCACTTTCGACGGTGACTCGCGCACACCGTCATACTCCCAGCGCCGAACCTGTACGCCCGCGTCATGTCCGATATGCCGCTCTGTCAAACGGTCAAGGTCGTCATACCGGAACATGACCGGTGGTGCATTATCACGCTCAAGGCGGCTCAGCAGCCCACGACGATTATAGTGATAACGCTGCAACACGCCGTCTGGGCCTATCACCGTCGACAGCTGCCCCGTGTCACCATAACCATACAGCCACTCGCGCCCTTCCGGGTCGTTCACCTCGACAACCTGCCCGGCTGCGTTACGCTGATAGCGCCATTCGCTGCCCAGTGGGTCGATGTAGGCCAGCAGTTGCCCGTTATCGTCATACGTATAGTAATGCGTCGCGCCATCAGCCAGAGTCACCTCGGTGACCTGCCCCCAGTCATTGCGCTGATACACCGTGCGACCACCCAGCGCGTCGGTCTCTGCCACCAGTTGATTATTCACCCACTCGTAACGGGTCTCACCGCCGTCGGGTGTACGCTGAAGCAGAATATTGTTGCGCTCGTCGCGCACGTAGCTAAATACCCCACCAAACCCGCTGTGGTAATGGCTGGTCAGAGTGTCATCGTCGTATTCAAAGTGACCCGGCCAGTAGCCTTCCGAGGTTCTGTCCCGGATGGCGCGACCTTTTTTATCGTAATCATGCTCAACCCAGGTCGAGCCTAAATCCGACCAGCGCAGCAGCCAGCCTTCTGGCGAATAGCGATAGTCAAAGTTGCGTCCCTCATCCGCCCGGACACTCAGTAAATGCCCACTGTCGTCATAGGTATAGCTCGCCAGCGTTTTTAACGGCTGACGCTGTGGGGTACATAGCGTAAGTGCCGTGATTCTTCGGCGCTCCGTTGTGACATGAATCAAGCGCCCGTCAGACAATACAACCCAGCACAGTTCGCTCAGCATCCACTCGAAAGTCACTCGATTGCCAGCGGCATCTTCAATCGACGTTAGACAAAGTTGGAGACCAAGAGCATGCTCAAACCGATAGCGCAAGCCATCAACATGATGAAGCACCAGTTCACCCTGCTGGCGGGTCAGTCGCCATTGCAAGTTGGACGGTGAACGGCTGACATCTCCCTCATTGGGTAAGACGAAGAATGCCTGATTGAACTCGCCGTCCGTTAGCGTTGCTACCCCGTTGTTGAGCGTCAGGCTGATATCCCAGTTGGTACGCCACAGCCTGCCCAGCAAACCGGCGTACCGCTCTCCCGTCGAGCGATAGTAGCGTTGCAGTGACAGCGGCAGCGTCCCCGTTAGTTGAATATCGGTTCGCTTCTCCACCACGGCACCGGTTGCCATGTCGACCGGGTCGCCTTTCTCTTTGTTATTTTTTGAATCAGCCTTGTTAGCACCATTCTGATTATTCGCATCCTGCTCAGCCCCTTTTTTACCCGATGGCTTTTCAGTATTGCTGCCCGCATTAATGCTGTTCGCCTCTTCCGGAGGGGCTTCGCTTTTTTTCTTTACGGGCTCTTTTGGTTTAGGTTTTTCTTCAATGGCATCAGTCGGTTTTGACGGTTCTGATTTGCGTGGAGTGTTTTCTTCTGCAGCTTGCTTTTTAGGCCGATGGTCTTTGCCTTTGTCACCATCAGGCTTGGCATCGCCTTGTTTAGTTGCGGTTGGCGAATCGGCGGGCTTCGAACCTGCAGATTGATTAGTGGCCCTGCTTTCCGCCGTTGTATGGCTTTGTGGGGCATCGGCCTTTTTCGCAAAGGAACCTTTAGGCCTCGGGCTACCGGAAACCCGTGTCACAATCAGAGGAATAAACTTATCAAATTCTTTCTCGAGGGTAGCAATGGCCTCATCGTAACGTTTAACTAACTGATCCAGATAGTCGAGCATCTTGCTGAACCGATCTTTCATCAGCGCAACAATCCAGCCGTCCTTCTCTGAGGCCTTCATTGCCGTCACCAAAGCTTGCTGCATCGTCGCTAGCATTGCTTTGCCTTTCTGCCCGTACTCTTTCAGCAGACCTCGCAGTTCGGTGACGCCTTTTACCAGATTACCGTTGGACAGGCTGCGGATCGTTTTGATAGCAAACTGCACAGCCGCAGGTGAGGAGGCATTTCTCAGCGCTTTAATAATCGCCCGCCCGCTCACCTTAATGGCATCACCCAGCCCAGGAATCACCCCAATCACACACAGAACACCACCGGCCACGTGCAGTGGATCGTCCATTAATTTAGGGTTTTCATGGGTTTGCCAGCACCACTCACCAATGGAATACACGTCCAGCGCTTGTCCCACCACAGGAATACAACCCAGAATAATCTCGCAGAACATCATGAGCGCGGCGTTATCATCCCCACCGGCATCCGCCGTTTCTGCCGCGAGGCTGTGGTGGATCTTGTTGATGGCCTGCTTTAGCTGGCGATTACCGCGGTTAATCTTTTTGTCCAGTTCCCAAAAGCGACGATAAGCTTTTGTGTATTCATCGGGGATTGAGGTGAATATTCCCGCACCATCAACATCAATATGTCGGTCACTGCTGTCATCTGCGTCATACGTCACTAACCCCTGTTTACGCAGGAGAAGGAACAGCGTGAAGTACTCACCCGCTAGTGCGGCATAACCTGGAGTTGACTGTAATACGGGGTTGTTCTGAATGGTTTCCTGCGGCGTAAACTCATCCTCACCTTCCTCAAGTATCAACTCAAACGTGCTACATCCCATGTCGTAAATGAAACAGAGACCATTGGCATCCGTCTGCCCGTGGATTTCTGTTTTATTACTGTCGATGAGGACAAATGGCGCATTGGGAACCGGCTCACCAGAGTCGTAATGGTAATAAATCAGGATTTCGCAGCCACACTCGACGCAACCTCCTGATATTTTTTTATCCGTGCTAAAACCCCGACTCGCGGCTTCCTCGCTGGAAAGCAACGTTGCCTGTTTGTTCTGACTCATGAAATGACGTCCTTTTTATTTTATGCTTCGTCCAGATGGTCAATTGCTGCCTGATACAGGCGATCCATACGGCTTTGTGTGCCAATATATTCAGGCTGTATCAGAATGTTTTTTGCCCAAGGCTGATGCATGAACTCCGGCGAGAGTTCTGTCGCCAGTGCCAGCCAGCGCACGATATCGCGGTCGTTATTAAAGCCGCTGCTCCTCGCCTGTTCCGCCTGCTGATAAGTAAACGCCTGTAGTTCATCATCAGGCGCGTTTTGCCAGTCAACATGGTAAGCACGCAGATGTTCCATATAGCGCGCCAGATTGTGATGCCCGTAAGGCACCATGATGGCTTGCCATTGTTCAGCACTCAGTTGGCGAGGCAGGATGTCAGGAATAGAGTGTGGTTCGCGGGCGGTGAGATTTAAGGCACGTATCGCGCCGTCAGGGGAAATATCGCAGAAGCTGGCTATCGGGCCATAGAGCGCACAGGCTTCCTGTGCGGAACTGGCGGATAACAGCTGATTCATCACCTGCCAGTCACCCACGCGCAGGATGGCATTCTCCCCAGAAGGTGAAGTCACCAGGCTCCACTGTCGCAGATGTTTCGTCACCTCAAGCAGTTGATCGAGCGGTGAATATGCCTGCATAAACCATTCCATCTGTAGCCCCATTCCCCAGCCCGGCTGAGTGATGATGTGTTCTTTCACCTGCGACCAGTTAGTGGCGTGAAGCGGGATGCAATAGGGCGATACCGAGGCATGAACGCGCCCCGCTTCTCCCCAGTACAAACGCGTCTGTTCCAGGCTACCCCCCCAGCGTTCGGCCAGCCACGGCACAGCATCGTTCATCGATGCTTCGGCGATAACAAAACAGCCGCCCTGAGCGATACGCGTTTGCCAGACGGCGTCATCTTCCGGCAGCAGTTCAAGGAAAGGTTGCGATACACTCACAGCGTGACCTCCGGTATGTCAGGTAACTCTCCCCGCATCCAACCGGGGCGATGGTAATTAAGCTGCACACTCTCAATACGTTCAGGCTCAGATTTAAAAATCCGAATACTGTCCGCGATCGAATAACGTTCAGTCAGATGAATAAAAATCGGGTGCAAATAGAATTCACTGCTGAGCACCCAGCGATGAGCGGACCAGGCTTCACATTCCGCTTCGCTGGCTTTCGGGTAATAGTTCTCAGCTAATGCAATGCCGCTAATAAAGCGTGCTTTTACTATTTCAATATCCAGAGGAAAAACACATTGTGCACTGACAAAAAGAAACAGTTCATTCGCCAGTCGGTGCAGGCGATTATCATTAGCGAGAAGGTAATATTGATAGTGCGTTAACGTAATGTGGTACGTTTGATTAATATCGTTCTTTTTTTCTTTATTAACATCCTGCTGTGCGAATAGCTGATACTCCCCACGTTCACTATTCACGATGGGCAAATACAGGTTATTCAGTGGACCGAGAAAATCCGTTTGTGCCGCAAAGTCCAAGGTAGACCACCAGGCCGATAAAACGTCTGGCGCATAGCTACGAAATAGTGCTCGAGTGCCATCAGGCCAGAGACAAAAAATACGCTGCTGCCAAAAATCAGCTACCTGCTGCAATGTCAGGTCGCCATGCATGAGCATCACGCCACCATGCCGCTCCGGCTGTGTCTCAGCCAGCCAATGCAGCAGCGTTTCTCCTGGTTTGCCTTCTTCTATTTTCACCACAATAGGCGCCCACATCTGCCAGTTTTCGGCATCCTTGCCAAATTGCAGCTGTTGCCATATATCCGCCGCAGCAGGTTGAAAAGCCTGCCAATATTCCAGTAATTGGGGATAATTCAACGGCGAGATAATAGCGAACAACGGCGCATTAAACTGGCTGATTTCAAACAGGGTAGAACCGTTTGCCATCATCGTTATTTGCCTGTGAATAAATGAGATAATTTTTAATACGATGAGCGTGTATTGATAATCGCAGCAACGACCCAATAATCGCGTAGATTATCGGGTCGAGACATGCCGTTTATTTTATGACGCAAAAATAAATAATAAAACGGAGAATCAAAATAAAACTATACTGGCAGTCCTTTTTCCCAACGCTCCCGAACTTCAGCAGGTGACAGCGGTGGGAATTTAACGCCGCGATCCAGTAACAGCTGTTTTAACTTTAGTGCCCAAGGGTAGTGAGGAGATTTAGGAGACATAATCGATAGGCTGTCATCCACGGTAAAAGCGAGATTACTGCCTGTATCATCATAAATATTACTATCTGCGCCGTGTTCTATCAGCCAATATGCGACTTCATATTTATTCAGATAAGCAGCATAGTGGGCGCTGTTTACTTTGGAACCATCAACGAGGTTCAAATCGGCGCCCCGCTCTACGAGTAATTTGATATCGGCCCAGCGTTCCTCACCAATAGCACTATATATTGCTGGCTGGCCACGACGCCCAATGGCATTCGGATCGCCCCCCGCATCCAGAATAATACGCAGCCAGTCTGGATCTTTGGCTCCCGCCACGGAATTAACTGCGCTGTCGCCAAATCCGTCTTTATAGTTTGGATCGACGCCCAGTTTAAGCGCCAGCGTGACGGCCTTTTTATCCTTCGTTTCATAAATCAGCCACAGCAGCGGCGTCACACCTTCTTTTCCATGAATATTCAGGTTAACGCCCTGCGACAGCTGATGACGAGCGGCTGATTCGTCACCTTTTTGAATACTTTCCAGTACCGCCACCACAGGGGGCTCAAAAAGTTCACTCGCCCGCATACTGTGTCCTCCTGCCTGACAAGCGGTTAACAGTGGAAAACTAGCCAGCAGCCAATACCACCATCTCAAAGAGGTTCTCCTTTTTCCCAACGCTCCCGAACTTCAGCAGGTGACAGCGGTGGGAATTTAACGCCGCGATCCAGTAACAACTGTTTTACCTTAAGCGCCCAAGAATAGTGGGGAGATTTAGGGGACATAATGGATAAGCTGTCTTCAACACTCCAGGCCAAGCTAGCCCCGGTAGCTGAATAGGTATTAACATTAGCGCCCTGCTCAATCAGCCAATATGAGATTTCATACTGGTTAAGATAAGCAGCATAATGAGCACTATTGGTTTTTTGCTCATCAGTTAAATTGACGTCAGCCCCACGCGCCACAAGTAATTTTATATCGGCCCAGCGTTCTTCATTAATGGCACTAAATATTGCTGGTTGCCCAAGGCGCCCAATTGCATTCGGATCGCCTCCCCCATCCAAAATAATACGAAGCCAGTCAGGATCTTTAACACCAGACACTCGGTTAACCGCACTATCACCAGAACCATCTTTATAATTTGGATCGACGCCCAACTTAAGCGCCAGTGTGACGGCTTTTTTATCCTTCGTCTCATAAATTAGCCACAGCAGCGGCGTGACGCCTTCTTTTCCCTGAATATTCAGGTTAACACCCTGTGCCAGTTGATAACGGGCTGCCGCTTCGTCACCTTTTTGAATACTTTCCAGTACCGCCACCACGGGCGGTTCAAAGAGTTCACTCGCCCGCATACTGTGTCCTCCCGCCTGACAAGCGGTTAATAATCCCAGAATAACGACGCCTACCCATTTTATACGTGCCAACCATTGCATTATATTCCCCTGAATGTATTGGTTATCTTCCCGATATCTTCCTTTTTCTGGCTTTCAATACCCGCAATCACCTGATCCATACCGTGGCGAGCAATCGGCGAGCCGCCGACTGCGGGAAGCGCCATCATATCACCGCTGGCTTTCGGCAGCCCCCCTCCCAGTAACTTTGCAACACCGATAACGCCACCAATAGCCGCACCGGCGGCTCCGCCGATCAATGCGCCCGCTCCGGATAGCAAGCCAGGAATCAAAGCCTTACCGTAGGTTTGTGCCATGGTTAATACCTCACCATCCACTGCCTGCGTTGTTATCAGCGAGGCCGTTTTCGCCAGATCCGCTCCGCCAGCACGTGAAACAGTATTGGTATGCAAGCCTGCAGCATTAAAGGTATAACCGGGTAACCCGGTTACACCAACCCCAGCCGATGCCAAACCACCACCTAATGAATGCCCAACAATAACAGGAGGTGGAGAAATCGCTTCCTTCACTTGCTTAGCTAAATACATCGCTTGCTTGTATTGCTCTGTCTCCAGCCCCATTCCTTGCCCTGCGTTGGTCAACCAGTCTTTCACTCCCGTCACCGCATTGTTCGTTCCCCGATAGGTCAACATCGTTTCGCCGTTAATCGCAGATTTGAACAAAGCAGAACCAAACCCTGAATCAGGGTCCATAAATTTTGCCCCTTTAAGGCCCGGTAATAGACTCGTATCCAGAATATCCAATCCAACCGGTGCTTTCGGCAATTTATCCAGCACACCTCGTCGGAATTCATCGACCGAATAAACGTACTGAGCCGCCTCAGCGCGTAAGATGCTGTCGTTGTTAAACGCCAGTCGCTTTGCCGCATCGGCTAATCCCGGCAGCGTTGCCGCCTCGGTCGCCAATTTGGCGCGCGCCAAATAGCGATCTTTACGCTGGGCGACGGAGAGCAGGTCATCAAGAATGGGCAGCTCGGCGACCGAAGCCCACTCCATCAGCGTCGGCAACAGCATTGGCGTCAATGCCAGCAGAGGGGCGCGGCTTTTTGCCGATTGCTCAGCGCACGGCTTCACCGGGGACTGATAGGGCGAATCGCCAATGATTACGTTCCCACTGCCAGCGGCAACCGAACCGCCGCAGCCGATCGCATCACCAATACGCGCCGCCAGCTTTCCATTGATGATGACCGTACCGGAGCCCGCGGATATCGCCCGATTGTGCACGCCGTGGGGCACATTCGGGCAGGGGCAAGCGTGGAGTAAAACCGCATCGCTTTTACGGGCGGCCGGTTTGCCATTAATAATGACATCACCGCTGCCTTCAATTATCGGGGTGGCGGGGAAACAGCCGTGACCCGCGCAGCTGTCACCTAAACGTGCAGCACCTGGCATAGTTCCTCCTTAACGTCTGTCTGGCGCATCGGGCAGCGTAGGCTTCGTCGGGTCTTCTGGCGTAATGGATACTGGCGCAGTCCCTACGCCAGCCGCACCGCCATCGTTGATTTTCACAATCGTCCCGGAAATCGTGACACCCGCGCTATCAATCTTGATAAAGCCGCCAGGCCCTTTGATGGTCAGAGCCTGCCCCGCTTCCAGCACGATATCCGCGGCTTTCAGGTAGCTGTCCGTATTCACCAGAACACGCTGGTGCGCACCAATCAGCGTCTCCTCAGAGCCAGACATCGTGGTCTGACGGCTCCCCTCGATACGGGTAATTTCCCCCCCGCCGATGAAACGTTTGAACGACGCACCAATTTTCTGAATAAAACTCCGGCCAATTTCCTGATGATGATCCTGACCGATGTTTTCAAAATCATCCTTGCCTATCGTTCGGTGGCGGTGACGCGTGACCCGTTGGAACTGATCCTGATCCACGCTGAGGTGCTGATCGCGCCCTACGCTCTGCCGGTGGATGTTGTTGATAACACCATCCATATCTTTCTGAGCGTGATAGTAAATCTGTTCACGCGTCGCCTCATCCTCAAAACGCAGTTCGTTGAAGCCACTGCCTTTATGCGTATCGGTACGAAGCGTGGTGCGCGTTTTATGTGCCGGTAAAACGTACGGCGTCGGATTGGTGGCGTGGAAAGTACGCCCAGTGACAATCGGCTGGTCCGGGTCGCCTTCAAGGAAGCTGACGATCACTTCATGGCCGATACGCGGGATGGCAATCATGCCGTACTGGCCGCCCGCCCAGCCCTGGCTGACGCGCACCCAACAGGAACTCTGGTCGTTACTCGCGCCGTAGCGATCCCACGGGAATTGCAGTTTTACCCGACCATACTGGTCGCAGTAGATTTCTTCCCCCGTTGGGCCGACGACGGTGGCGATTTGCGGGCCGTCCACCATCGGTTTGTAGGGCATGGCAGCACGCCACGTCGTCGTGCCTTTCACCACGGCAAAACTGTTGCTCATGGTCGTCGGTTCGCCGCCGCTTTCCTCTTCCAGCGCCTGCGGCTGCTGCCCGACGTGCGTCACGCTCACCGTCTGCCACACCGCATTCAGCGTCGCATTCGGGTGCTCCGTCAGCGTGAAGGTGCTACCCGGCATCAGCCCCGCGCAGTTGGACTCCCCTTCGCTCGTCACCGCCCCTGAGCGCAGCGCATCCAGCCGGTAGCCGCTGAACGCCTTGCCGCTCGGGTCTTGCTTATAGCGCCCTGGATAGTCGTAATGCTGATAGCTTTCGCGCTGGTGCTCCAGCTCGCCGCTCATTTTCTTGTGCGACAGCCCGTAAGCCGGTGTCTTGAAGCTGTAGTCTTTCAGCTCGACTTCCGCTGTACTCACTCGCTCCGCGTAGTGGAAGCGCCGGACATATTCGCCCTCACTCAGCCCCTGCGTCGCCAGATTGAAGAACAGTTCGGGGCCTTTGGTCAGTGCGCCCGCATCGTCAGCAAACACCACCCGGTGTTTACCCTCTTCGTATTCGTGGAAGAAATACAGCCCCTCCTCGGCAGCCAGCCGGGTGATAAAGGCTAAATCGCTTTCCCGATACTGCACGCAGTATTCCCGCACCGCATGCTCGTTACGCAGCGCAAAGGCGTAGTCGGTGATACCGGCTTCTTCCAGCAGCGCCCCGATAATCGCCTCCGGCTTCTGCGCCTGAAAGATGCGGGCGTTGGTGCGTAATCCCAGTCGCCACAGGGCAGGACGGACTTCTATCTGATAGCGCGTGCGCCGGAATCCGGTGTCACCCTGCGTGAAGCCACTGATAATCCCGCTGACCCGACGTTTCAGTTCGCCTTCATACCAAATCATCAGCTCGCACGGCTGGTCCAGCACCGCGCCGAAATCGACATCCGGCAACGCGCTCGCCAGACTCAGTGACAGGCTGAAAGGCCGGTTCAGCCCTTCATCCAGTCTGAAATCCACCACCGCGAAAGTGCCTGCTTCCAGGGCACCGACCTTTACGGTGAACTGTAATCCTGTACTGTTTGCCACCCGTCCTCTCCTTCTTCCTTCGCCGTTGCCATGGCTACCGCACGCCTCGGGTTCTCCCGGAGCGGCACGTCGCTATCCTGATTAAAATAAAAACCTGCGCTGTGGTCTGAGTCTGCTCACGCCACAGTTCATGTTGATAAAGCATCGCGTTGAGAAAAACGCAGAAAACCCGGGACAAGCCCGGGTTCGGTGGGAATTACGCTTCGACCGGCGCACGCCAGTCATCGGAACCGGAAGTTCCTGCAACGGTGTGCTCCCAATCAATTTTGCGGTAGGCCAGAGACACTTCGATCAGCTGGGTGTAGTCCAGTTTTGACGGGTCCTGGCAGTGTGGCATTTTGCAGTCGATGTCCACGATGGTGGAATCGGTCAGCACGGTAGAGAAAAAGTGCTCTTGCTTACCTTCAACCGACGTGCGGTACCATTTCAGGGTCACGGTCGGCAGCATTTCGCCAGACGCCAGGGCGTTGTACATCAGCGGAACCGCTTTGTTCAGCGCGACGGTGAATTTGAACGGTTTGTGCACACGCTGGCCGGACGGCTGACCAGACTGTGGGTCGGTCGGTACGGTGACGATGTGTTTGAATTCCTGTACCAGCATTTCGTCTTCGTGGCCTTCCACATAGATGTTGCCGACAGAATCAGAAGTGAAAGCACCCGCAGTAATGTTGCCCTGAGTTTTACCTTCGATGCTGATATAGCATGGAGTTGGCATAGTCTTGCTCCTTGTTGTTGAACGGAATGAGTTATTAAACAGAATGAATAACTTCACGTTCTGTATAGCAATCCGTATGCCAACTTTTATATATTTGTTTTATAAGGATATTTACTTAACTCAAATTTTCCTTAAGCAAAATTTGAGCAAAAAGTTGCGCAGACCTCGCGAAAAAACGGCATCCATTGCGCAAAAAGTGATTTCCACCAGAAAGTGAGCAAGAAGTTGCGCAGAATGCGCAGTTATTCTGAAAGTTTGCGTTAGCGATGAATTAATGAAATGAATAACCGATAGAAATCGTACTTATCAATAGCAAAAAACTATGTTTGGCGATAAATCACTCACTTTCATAACAATAATAGTAAGCGGTCACTTACGTTTTTTATGAAAAACCGGAATGGCAAAGTCAGGACATCCCGTAATAAAAGAGTAATGAAAAGAGTCATAAAAACAAAAAACGGGTGTTGCTATCACGCAACACCCGTCTGTTTATTGCCACGACTTATTTATGCGACACCGCTCCAGTCGGATCGCAACGCGCTGTCGGCTCTGCTTTAACGATTTACTCTCAGCGGTTGCTTATCCGCAAGTGAGCACTAACGAACAACCACCACGGATTACTCTGTTTTCCCCGATGACCAGTGCATCGCCAACCGCTGTCCGGCTTTGATTTCATCCGGCTGCATCGTCGCTTCCAGATCGTTACGCGCATGAATGGCTTCGCTCATTCCCTCCGTCGCTGCCATCGCGTACCAGGCGTAAGCATGAATACGATTGCGGGAGGCACCCAGCCCATCCTGACGCATCATCCCCATACGGTACTGCGCCATGCGGTTACCGTCATTCGCCGCCAGACGGTACTGCTTCATCGCCTCGACATAATCCTCTTTACCGCCTTGTCCGAGCCGTAGCATCTCGCCATAGGCCAAACGGGATTCCGTGTCTCCTGCTGATGCCGCCTTGGCATATTCTTCACGCGCACGTGCGAATTCGTTCGCTTTAAATAACCGCTCACCCAGTTCGCGCTGTGCCTGGATATAGCCTGCGGAAGAAGCCTGAACCAGATACTGTTCACGCTTTTCATGGGTTGTCTGGCTCTGGCTAAGCAAATAATCGGCCTCGCCCGATCCGCCAGACGCAGCACGCTCCAGCCAATAACGCGCTTTTTGCTCATCCCAAGGTAAGCGCTTACCTTCGCGGTATGCCTTGCCCAGCCAAAGCTGTGCTTCGGCATCACCTGATGACGCGGACTTTTGATACCAGTTCAGCGCATTTTCGCCGTCTTCGTGCCGCGCCATCCAAAGCTGCGCCTGTGCCTGACCCAGCGTCGCCGCACGGAAATACCAGCGCTCAGCCAGATCGCGCCGGATAACCACACCGTTACCCTGCTCGTAGCGCTGCGCCAACTGATACTGCGCATCCCGATTGCCGAGTTCAGCGGCTTTCAGCAGCCACGACACGGCCTCTTTTTCGCCCCCCGCATGCGTCGCGTGCCACTGGGCAACAATCAGTTGCGCGGGGGGATAACCATTTGCCGCAGAGGATTCAAATGCGTTCAGGCAGGCCGCCACCAGCTTTCCCTGATGCTGAACCTGACAGTCCATACCGAGCCGATGTCCCGCTTCGCCATTTCCCAGACGTGAGGACGTTGTCCACCACTGGCGGGCTGACGGGCTGTTCTTGGGCGCGCCCAGCCCGGCCTGATACCAGTCGCCAACCTGAAGTGCGGCGGCAGCGCGCAGTTCCGCATTAGCGGGAAGTTCAGACAGGCCAGATGCCTTCTGCATCCACTGCATCGCCTCGGTGTACTGCGAGCGCGCGGCTAGCGTCTTTGCCAGCTGATATTGCGCCTCACCGTTTCCCCGGTTCGCCGACGCCGCGAGTTCCGTTTCAGACAGCGACGTGACCGGCGCCTGACATGACGCCAGCCAACAGGCCGACAGGACTATCACTAATTTTTTGTATTTCATCATGTGCTCAGCGTTTTTCCCTTCGCGATAATCAGCTGGCAGAATTACCCTGCTGCAAACGGTACAAGCGAACGTTGAAGGCGCGCAGTTCGTCTTCCATCGCGCGTAGCTCCGCTGGCGTCAGCGACTGGCTCCTGGTTTTACGCGCCTCAAGCTCCCGCAGCCGTATCCCAAAGGGAACGTCCGATATCAGGTCTTTTTGCATATCGTAGAGCTTTGATTTCAGGTAGGAAATCGTCACAGTCCGGCGCTGCCGCTCCAGTTCCAGCAGTTGCTGTAACGTGTCGTTGACTCTGGCACGGGCCTGTTCGTACCCGCGTGTTTTTGGTTCATCGCCCTGCTGACGCTCAAGCGCAATCTGCCACTGGCGTTCCATCTCTTTCACCGCCAGCGAGTCGGGATAGAGCTGCTGCATCACGTTTTTCAAGCCGTTGCCGTATTCATACAGATAGAACGGCGACGCATTTTTTACCTGCTCCAGCTGTGCCTGATAGCGGTTAATCAGCTCACCTTCCATGCCTTGCAATTTCTGCTCGCCCAGCGCAATACGCACCCGGCGAATGTCATTATGATCGGGGGCGGCAGGCAACGCATACGCCGGCTGTTGCAATAGCGCCAGCGCATCAGCTTTCTGTTCCTGCCAATACTGCCAGCCTGTAATGGCCGCGACAGGCAGCGCACAGGTCAGCAGCCCGGAGACAAACCAAAACCACGCGGGCTTCTGCTTTTTATGCGCCTCAATCTTCAATACCGTCGGTTTCATTTGCCCTTTCTCCCGTCCGATGAGAATACTGCCCGCAGGCAGAGCAGCCTGACCCGAGCCTGATGAACCACTGCTTTGCACCGTCGCGCCGGGCTCCATGTCTGAATGAAAGAACACCATGGGTGGAATCTGCATATCCTGCTTTTTCAGTTCCTGATCGTCCGACACAATGACAATCTCGGTTTCATCAAACAAATGGGTATAGCCTTCGACGAAGTGCAGCAAATTCTCGACGCGAGGGATGCGGCTCAGCCCCGAGTTGTGCAGCTTTTCACTCATCAATTGCAGCGCACGTTCGCAACGATAAACCAGCCGCTTATGTTCATGGCTGATGGCGTACTGCCGCACCACTTCGCTGATGCGAGCAATAAACCAGTCCAGCATCTCGATACGCGCCCGTTCCTGATGCACCGGCGGCCAGAAGTTATCCCACTGCGTCACGATCAAATTCGCCAGAAATTCACAGCTTTCCGTGAAACCCGTCAATCCCGCCAGCCGTGAACGTGCCAGCGTAAAGTAAATCGCGGTCTGGAGATCCACGCCCTGCTTTTCAAAGATGGTGGTGGCCATATCGTGCACCAGCATCCAATCCACATCAGGGCGAGACGCGTGACTCAACTTGTTAATTTCCGCCCGAAGTGCGTCAAACTCCGGCAGCATCCGTGGATCGCGGCCAACTTTCAGGGCCTGTTGTGCATCTTGCATATCACATCATCCAGCAATAGGGAGCCTGTATAGGCTCCCGAGAGTTAAATTAATAAAGCGAGTCAGGCAGCGTGAACTGGCTGAACAGACCACCGGCAAACGGGTTATGGCTGGCATCGGTATACACGCGATACGTCATCGCGCCGTTCTCCAGCGAGAAGCGCACGTCAAAGGTGTTCTCATTCACCTGAGTCAGTTGATCGCTATTGATTAAGCGGAACATCGCCCACGGCCCGCTAAAGCTCAGGCTACGCGGCGAACGCTCACGATCGTCCGGCACCAGCGTCAGCTTGCTCTCAGCCCCGTCGCGCATACTGTTTGGCCACACCAGCGGCGTTTTCTGGCGACGACCGTGGCTGTATTCCAGCAGCTGCCCGTCCAGATTCAGCACGCTGCGGCGCTTGTTCGCCGTCAGTTCCAGCGGCTCCAGAACGAAATGCACTTCCAGGCTGCCCTGCGCATTAAACAGGGTCTGGCGGATTCGGGTAGCGCGTTCAAGCTGTTTCACCAGCTCGGCTTGCAGAGGCGATGCCATGCCTTCTTCCAGCATGCCGCTCTCCATCATCGCCTTGAGATTGGTTTGATAGAAGTTGTCCAGCGTCCCGCCAGTCATGAAGAACATTTCCATTTCCGATAGCGGCACATCCTTGTTCGATGACGGGTCGAAGGGGTAACGATCCGCCAGCTTCTCATTGAATGGTGTCACGACCTTATCCAGCCATTCCTGATTCAGCGACGACATCGCCAGCCCAGTCACCAGACTCGCACTCTCTCCAGCTAATTGTCCTACCCAGCGATCCAGCGGCGCGGGAAGGCTGCGGGCATATTGCTGTAAGGCGAACACCGGATCGGCAAATTTATTTCCCTGCCGTGCCTGCACCGCTTTCAACGCGGCCTGTCCCGGATCGGTCGCGTTAACAATCTGATCGAGGTAGTGATAGAGATCCGTCAGCTTCTGATTGACCTCTTGCACCAGCGGCCCCTGCTCACCGCGTCCGCTCAGCGCCGCATTGATGGTCATAAACGGACGACCAGTACGCGTGTTAATACTCTGCGCCGTGTCGTTATCATCATCGGATAGCTTACGGATACGGGTGTTGTCACTCACAGTAGTCAGCACGCGCTGGAAAGGCTGATCGTTGCCAGTAATATCCGTGAGAATGTCGAGCGCCTGCTCCGGCGTATCGAGCGTCTGCACATCAATGTTCGCCAGCACTTTCTGCCACTGGTTGATGTAATCCGTAATGTAGCGGTCATTCACCTGACGCAGAATTTCCCGTCGATCGGCCTCGCTGAACTGCGCACGCTCGCGCTGTCCCAGCACCCAGGCGTCCAGTGCCGTCAGCTCTAACAGGGCTTTGTCCTGCTTGAGGTAATAATCGCTAAAGCCGGGATACGTCAGCAGCCGAGGAACGCTGCCCGCTTTGTCATTACGCAGAGAAAACACCGGGTCAAAGGTCGGCCCGACTTCGTCACGAATCGCTAAATCCGGCGGCAGCACCTGCGTCGCCTTCATCACCAGACTCTGGTAAACGCGCTGATACATCGGCAGCTTGCTTAGTTCCTGCTGGGCCAGCGTAATCGGTCCATTAAATGGCGCGAACGTGCTGATCGCTACCGCGTCTTTCTGCTCACGTGCCTTGTGCCAATCGGTGTGCTCAAGGGCGTAATCAAGATGCTGCATCAGCTGTTCCTGCACGTTGCCCTGTCCGGGAAATGCCTTCTGCCAGCGCTGCGCCATAAACTGTTCGACCAGCGCTTTATTGCGCCCTGACGCATCATCCAGCATCCGCATCACGCGCAGAATCGTCAGCTTTTGCTCACTATTGGCCGGAGCCTGATTCAGATCTTCCAGCAGCCCTTGCATCACCGCCGGGAGAAAGCGCTGATTCAGCATTTGCAGATAGGTGCCTTCAACATGAGGCCCAATCTTGTCGCCCTGATATAAGCCAAGATCGGCCAGCAGCGGCGTGCGCTCGTGGTAATTACCAAAGGATAAGGTCGCATCGCGAATCAAATTCAGACGCGGCAACTGCTGGTAGCCGTAGCCCTGCTGCCCTTCCAGCTCATTGGTACCGATAAAGGCCTGCGCTTTCGTCAGGACGTTACGTCCCGCCTCTTCATTGACCCGATAGAAATGATGCCAGCTACCAATCAGCGCCAGACTGGCGAGTAACATGCAGCCCACGCCGATACTCAGTCGACGTCGGCGATAGAGGCTATGCAGCCGGTTTTCCCCCGCCAGACTGGCCTCTGGGAAAATGACGTCAGGGAAGAGACGCTGCACAAAGAACGTATTGGATTCACCGCGCAGCGCAGGGTTAATCGGCTCTGGCAGTTGATAGCGGCGGGAAGCCGATTGCGCAAAGGCATCGAACGGCACCCCTTGTTGGTAGACAGAACTGACGTAGACGCCGCGGATCAGGAACGCGCGATCCTCGCCCGTCGCTAACGTTTCCGTCAGCACTTCCATCACGTAGTCTTTCACCCCAGCCAACTGGCGAACGAACGAGAACAGCGCATTGCGCACGCTTCTGTCGGATTGCGTCAGCAGCATGTCCGGCAGGTTGTCATTCAGATGCGTGACCCACTCGTCCCAGAAGCGCTCCAGCTCTTCTAACCAGCCTTTGCTGTTGCTCGCCTGCGGCGTAAACGTCACCCCTAATACGGCCTGACGCGCCTCGCGGTTCAACTGACGATAGACCTTATCGAAGCCACTCAGCATATCCAGCCGGGTCAACGCGATATACACCGGTAAGCGTGTATTGATGTTGACGGAAATCTCCTGCAAGCGGGCGCGCATCACCTGCGCGTAAGCTTTGCGATCGGCGACGCCAGCCTGTGCCAGCCAGGAGATATCCAGCGTGAGCACCAGACCGTTGAGCGGCTGGCGGCGGCGGTTTTCACTGAGCCACTGCAACAGGTGCTGCCACAGTCGAGCATGACGTTGTCCGAGCGAATCGCCTTCCAGCTCAGGCTGGGCAAGTAGCTGTCCGCTTGGGTCCCAAATCACCGCGGATTCGCCGACCCAACTGCTCACCTGCTGGCCTGCCGCCACGTCTCGCAGCTCCGCATCCAGCTTCGGATTCATTTTGTTTGCCGGATTAGCGCGATGGATCAGGCTACTTTTCCCGCTGCCAGCCAGACCAATCGTCAGATACCAGGGCATCGCGTACAGCGCGCGTTTACCCAGCTGGGTCTGAAACGCCTCCAGCCAGCGATCGAGAAACGTCTGCTGGCTGTCGACATACACCTGCAAGGGATCCTGTTCAATCACCTGCTGCTCATGACGCTCCGCCCGCATCTGCTGCACGCGACGCCAGACCAGCCAGGCGCTGTAGGAAAACGCCAGCCACAGCCAAACCAGCGTGAACACCACGCGGCCCCAGATTCCCTGCAACGGACGCGACTCGCCCACCGTCAAACGCGGCCCCAGCCACCAGGCCAGAACTAACACGACGACCCACAGCAGCACGCCCAAAAGTAACCAGGAGGGTTTCAGTTTAGGCAACTGCTTGCGTAGAAAGGTTATGATTGTTTTAAACATAAGTGACCATTCACTCCGAATGTCTTATTTTTTGCGGGATGCCGCCAACCGCTCCACGCGGCTGACCATTCCCGGTTCCCATTGCATCAGGCCCAATTGTTGGCTTTCCTGCCACATGTGCTGATAGTGCTGTGCTGCCAGTGATTTCATCCCTTCTTCGGCGAGTAAATCCGCCAGTACCAATTCGGCATAAAAGCGGTCGCGTGGTTCTTTCAGGCGGCGCATGCGTTCATCCAGTAACTGCATCGCCGCCCCAATCCCTTTCTCATCCCGACAGGCCGCCGCCTCCGTTGCCAGATCGTCCTGTCGCGCCCCACCACCGCCGCGAACGGGCTGGCTGGACTGCAACCACTGGCTACACTTCCCAGTCAAAAAGGGCGCGCCATCGCTGAACGCCAGTTCACGCAGCTCCGGCAAGCGCTGAATAAACGCAGAAAGCTCCTCGGCAATCGCCGTCGCGACAGAAGCATGTCCCAGCCGTGACGCCACCGAGGCGGACAGCATGTGGCCATCAAACCAGTAAGGAGCCAGCACCAGACTTTGTTCTATGCGTTCCCACAGCGCCAAATCGGCCTGCGCCAGCGCACTTTGGTATTCATCCACGCGGTCTGACGAGACGGGTGCCAGTTGAGTTTTATTCCCTTTGGACGACATCGGCGGTGTGGCAATACCGGACCAGATAGCGTGGCGGCGCAAACGGTAGCCCATCGGTGAGTCAGGATGACGTTCAACCAGCAATGCCGCGACGTTCAGCTGCGTTTGCCGCCAGCTGCGTTCATCAGATGAATTAATCTCCACCGAACTGACGGGCGTCGAGGCCGCGCTGGCGCTGGTTTCACTCCCGCCCGCGCCTCCACTGCTGCTGGCTGCCGGAGTCGGTTTTGCCGTCTGATTCGCCTGTTCCTGCGCCTGCTGTCGCTGTCTGGCACGCTTAACGCCCTGCACCAGTTCATCCATCAGCACCGCTTTGTCACTGGCCAGTTCGCCCCAACGGGTCGCCACCTGCTCCGTTAACTGCTGTAATTGCTCCAGCTCTGCGCTGGATGCACTTTCTGCAATACGGGGCAGCGCGCTCTCAAAACGCCGAACAATCTGGATCATCAACTTCTGTTTCTGAACCGGACTGGCAGGCCACGCGGGCACCCAGTAGCTTTCCAGCCAGCTGTCCAGCAGCATCAGGGCCGTAGAAAACGGTGTCGCTTTGGCCGGGTGCTGCAAGCAGCGCAATAGCTGCACCAGTACCCGCATGTCTTTGGTTTTGCTTTCCAGCAAGGTCAGGCAGTAACCCGCCACCACGTTAAGATCGACCTGGTTATGCGCCAGTGACCCGAGCTTGACCAGCTCCGTTTCGACCTTTTCCCAGAGCGGATCGTCCGGCAATACCGCCGCGCGCAACATCTCCTCCGGCAACGAGGTTTGCAGGCGTTTACACCAGGGATGTGCATGCATGAACGCCTCCTTTACCAGTGACACTGCTGACGCAGCGGCGCTAATGCGTCGCCCAGCCCGGCGAGTTCGATACGCAGCGCGTGACCGTCTGCACCGTTAAGCACCAGTTCGCGATGCCCAATCCAGCGCTTTAACGCATCAATCGCGGGCAGGCCGCGTCCCGACTCCAACAGCAGACCGCGATTGCGGATAAACCAGCTGTCGGACACCGTCACGCCATCCAACTGGGATGTGACGGACTCACCTGCCCAGGGTTCGCTAAGCGTTAAACGCAAGTGCGTAATATTGCTGGCGCAGCTGATCACCAGCGTATTGCCATCAACCAGCACGCGGGTGAGCGTCATATCGCCGCTGTCGGCTTCACGTCCCAGTTGAAACGTTCCGCCCGTCGCGGCGTTATCGTTCTGTGGGGACAGCGTGCCGCTGCGTTCCGCTTCCCGCCCCAGCGCGTCATAACAGGCCAGCCGGAGCTCAGCAGCCGTCTCATTGCGGCACTGCTCCCATAACGACTGCCAAGCGGGATCGGGCGTCGCGGCCGTTGCCAACAATAGGGGAGCCATCGTCAGAAACATCAATTTACCTCCAGCTTCTGGCATTTGTGGTCGAGAGTGCGTTTAGGGATATTGAGGCTATCGGCCACCAGCAGGCGGTTGCCCTGAAACTGGCGCAGGCGTGCCTCAATGACAGCCGCTTCATACCGCTGTGTGGCAATACGCAAGTCGTGGATGTGCTGATAGCGATCCTGTTCTTCAGGCGGGCTGCTGGTCAGCCGCTCGCGCAGTTCCGGCGGCAGCGATGCCAGAGACAGCGCCTCACCGTCCGGCGTATGCGCACAGGCGACTTCCAGCAGATTGCGCAGTTCCCGCACATTGCCGGGAAAGTCATACGCCACCAGTTGGCGCAGGAAAGCACGGTTCAATGGCCCAACGTGTTTTTGCTGTTTATCTGCAAATTGACCGATGAAGTGCTCGCACAGCAGACGAATATCGTCCGGCCGCTCGCGCAGCGGGGCGACCTGCAACAGGCACTGGCAAAGGCGATGATAGAGATCCTGCCGAAATACGCCGTCAGACACCTGCTGTTCCAGCGGCTGATGGGTCGCGGCAATCAGGCGGAAATCGGAATGTACTTCTTTCTCCGCACCGAGGGGACGAAAGCTATGCGTTTCCAGCACCCTTAACAGCTTGGCCTGCATGGACTGCGGCATATCGCCGACTTCATCCAAAAACAGGGTTCCGCCGTTAGCCTGCTCGACCAGACCAATCTTGTTGCTCTGTGCGCCGGAGAACGCGCCTTTCTGGTAGCCAAACAGTTCGCTTTCAATCAGATTTTCCGGGATCGCCGCGCAGTTGATGGCAATAAAGGGCTTGTCTGCGCGTTCGGAACACTGATGCAGCAGACGCGCGACCACATCTTTCCCTGAACCGGTTTCGCCCTGAATCAGCACCGAAAGACGGTGTTTTGCCGCCTGATAAATCTGCTGATGCAGCTCTTTAATGACGACAGATCGGCCAATCAGCGTCGCTTCCACCCGCGTTTCCTGCTCGCGACGGCTCTGCCCTTCATCCTTAATCTGGCGGAGTGAATCTCTCAGCGCGACCTGCTCCCGCCGGGTATGCGCCAGCTCACGCAGCAGCATAAGCTGACGGCAAAACACCTGCGCCAGCCGCTCGCACTCGCCGCGCTGATGCAGCGTTTGCAGGCGCGTCGGCATATCCAGCAGCGCCAGCACTGCCAGCGGTTTACCGCTCTCCGACAGCAGCGGTAGCGCATGCAGCCCGCAGTTCGTCCCGACAGAGACCAGCATCTGCCGAAATTCACGGTGCTCAATCCGGGCGCCGCCATAGAGAGAATCCCAGGTGCGCGCCTGATTCTTATGCAGCGCATAAGCCAGCGGGTGGCTAAAGTCATCCACGCCCAGACTCAGCGCCACCGGCGTTTCATGCACTCGCCCCTGGCAGGTCAGTTGCCTGCCGCTGACATCCACCATACCCAGTAGCATCCCTTGAGGCTGCCAGGCGGCCTGCATCGTCTCCAGCAGCCAGTCGCACAGACCAGCCTCGTCATGCTGTCGGGTGAGTGCAAGCGCCAGTTCGAGGGCATGTTGCATACTCAGCCCTCAACCTCAGTCTGGAACTGGCCGGCTTCGACGCGGAAATGAATACGGCTGACAGGCTCACCCGCAGACATACGTTGCAGCAGCTGTAGCGAAACCGGTGGCAGCAAGGCGCCATCAATCACCGATTCGAGCATACGCGCGCCGTTTTCGCTGCGATTCGCCAACCGCAGAATCTCTTCCGGCACCTCGTTCTCAATAATGACTTCCGCTCCAAAGCGCTGTTGCAGCAGAGACACCAGACGCGACAGTTTGCCTTGTACGATCTCAACCATGGTGTCATGCGCCAGCGGCAGGTAAGGGATGACTTCCATACGCGCCAGGAGTGCGGGTTTGAAGAAGGCTGCCAGCTCAGGGTAAAGCGCATCCAGCAACACATCCGACTGCTCGGCGTAGTTCACAATCGTCTGGAACCCGAGGTTGGAGGTCAGGAAGAACACCACGTTGCGGCAGTCGATCACCCGGCCTTCGCCATCAGCGAGTTCACCTTTATCAAACGCCTGATAGAACAGGTTCAGGACATCTGGGTGCGCCTTCTCCACCTCATCCAGCAGCACCACGGAATACGGTTTCTGGCGGATGGCTTCGGTCAACACGCCGCCTTCACCAAACCCGACATAGCCCGGCGGTGAACCGATCAGGCGTGAAACCGTATGTTTTTCCTGATATTCCGACATATTGATGGTGGTCAGATAGTTGCGTCCACCAAACATCAGATCGGCAATCTGGAGCACGGTTTCCGTTTTACCCACGCCGCTCGGCCCGACCAACAGGAAAGCCCCCAGCGGACGCCCCGGACGACGAAGATCCGCACGCGCAGTCAGCAGGTGTTTATGCAATTGAGCAATCGCTAGCTGCTGCCCTTTAATTGAATCCCCCAGGAATTCAGGCAGGCGCGTGACGACATCCATTTCACTCTGTGAGATGCGGTTCAGCGGCACGCCCGTCCACTCGGCAATAACGGCCGCAATCTGCGTTTTATCAACGTGAGGAGAGACCAGTACCGAGGACTGTTGCAGCGCTTCCAGCGCCTGTTCGCAGGCCGCCAGTTCCGCCGCGGCTGACACCGCATCAAAATCGATAGACTGCTCTTCATCCAGCAGCGCCGTACGCAGTTCAATCACGCGCTGAACCTGTGTTTTTTGCTGCTGCCAGTCGGCTTCCAGTTGTGCCAGCTGTACCGCACCGGCTTCGCGTGCCTCACGCAGTTCGACTAATCGTTCTTCAGTATTGCCCAGACCAATACGCGCCTGACGCTCAAGCTGGGTAATTTCCATCTCCTGCTGATGCAGGCGGGTTTGCAGCTGGCTGACCGCACGCGGTGGCGTCGTCAGGTTAATCGCCACGCGCGCGCTGGCCGTATCCAGCACGTCGATGGCTTTATCGGGCAGTTGGCGACCGGAGATATAGCGGGCTGACAGCTGTGCCGCCGCCTGAAGCGCATCTTCATCAATCAGGACGCCGTGCGCCTTTTCATAGATGCCGCGCAGCCCACGCAGGATAACCGTGGCTTCTTCCGCATTCGGTTCACCGACTTTGACGAGCTGGAAACGGCGGGAAAGCGCGGCGTCCTTCTCGACGTATTTTTTGTATTCGCTCCAGGTCGTGGCCGCGATAGTGCGCAGTTCACCGCGCGCCAGTGCAGGCTTGAGTAGGTTGGAAACGTCCAGCCCGCCCGCCTGATTGCCTGCCCCGATGAGCGTATGCGCTTCATCGATAAACAGAATGATAGGGCGCGGTGAATCTTTCACTTCCTGCATCACGCCTTTGAAGCGTTTCTCAAATTCGCCTTTCACCGAGGCACCGGCCTGCATCGCTCCCAAATCGAGCGTAAGCAGTTCCACATCCCGCAGTCTTTCCGGCACGGCACCGGCCACGATGCGCAGCGCCAGCCCTTCGATCAGCGCACTTTTACCGACGCCCGCTTCCCCGACCACAATCGGGTTGTTTTTACGACGACGGGAGAGAATGTCGATCATCAGATCGATTTCATGGTCGCGGCACAGCACCGGATCCAGTTGCCCCTGCCGGGCGGATTCCGTCACGTTTTGGGTATAGCGAGAGAGCTGCGTGTTCGCCGCAGCAGCCTGTTCGGCCGTGGCGGACTGCACCGCGACCTCCGTTTCCACCGAATCCTTCACCCACTCATCAAACTGCTGGCGTAAAAGCTCACGGTTAATCTGCGCCAGCGGGCGGGATACTGCGCCAGCCACATAGCGATTGGGCGTCAGCAACAGGACCAGCAGCAAGATGCCGCTACGCAGGCGTGAATGTTGGAATTCAGCTGAGGCCAGCAGCCAGCTATCCTGTAACCACTCCACCAGCAGAGGGGAGAATGAGGGATAGCCCGCGTCAAACTCTTTATCCATGGAGGAAGGCAACAGCAGCGAAGACAGCTCATCCGCATCCACGCCCGCACGCTTGAGGATCTGACGTACATCGCACAGTGGCGTTTCCAGCATTTTCAGCAACAGGTGCTCAATACGGATTTCCGCACCCTGATGTTGAATACAGAGTGCCGCCGCTTCTTCCAGCATATGACGGCACACGGGGTTGAGTCGTTCAACCAGTGTCGGCAGTTCAATTCGAATCACGGTGTAGCTCCTGTTATTGTAATAATTCTCCCAGCTGACGCAGTACGTCCTGGGTTTGATGAGTTAGCTGATAGCGGTACAGGCCGAAGGCGGCCACCAAGACCACACACACGCCGACAAATAGCGTGCGTAATGACACCTGTCTGCGCAGTTGGTAGCGCGAGGCTTGCTGCCCCAGATTCAGGTGGAAGACCGTCGGCGAATTCGCGGGTTCAGGGCGCAGGGTGTCATGTAGCTTGTTCACGACGCGGTTCAGTTCTTCACGCCCCTGTGTCATCACCCGATAGCGCCCTTCAAAACCCAGACAGAGGCAGAGGTAGATAAACTCCAGAATGTCGCGATAGCGGGTAGGGTCGTCCAGCAGCTTCTCCAGCAGGACAAACACCTTTTCGCCTCCCCAGGTTTCATTGTGAAAACGGGTCAGCAGAGAATGGGCCGACCACATGCTTTGACCGCCCCACTCCCGTCCCATCACGGCTTCATCAATGAAGGTGCAGAGGATGTAGCGGAACGACAAGATCACGCCGTTTTCGTAGCCATGAGAGTGTAATTCCTGTTCGATAGCCTGAATTTCAGATACCACGCGCTGATACAGATCTTCCACGCCCTCATAGGCAGAGAGCTGGCGCACCCGCTCTACCATGCCCAGCAGCGGCGTGACCGCATCTACCATCGGATTAATGCTTTGTCCACGCAGGCGGAACCAGTAGTCGGAGTCCATATCCATTTGTCGGGCGTGGTCAAAAAGCAGATCGCCCAGTTGATCGTTTTTAATCACTTCGATGCTCATCTTTTCCTCTCCTTACTACTGCCCACGGATAGCCCAAAGCTGCATATCCAGTTCCGGGAATTCGCCAGCAATGTGGAACGCCAGCGTGTTGCCAGATACCAGCACCTGCCAGGCGGGGCTTTGTCTATCCAGTTGGAAATAGCTGTAGCCCGCGTGATAAGGCAACTGACGCGGCGCAACCGGCAGCGGCAGCAGCGGGATACCCGGCAGTTGCAGGCTGATCAGTTCGCGGATCTTCTCGCTGGAGGCGATCTTCGTTTGTTGCAGCAGCTGTTTACGCAGATGCTCCTGCGGCATACGCGCACGCACCGCCAGGACAAACTCGGCGCTGGCCATCAATTCCGCATCGCCAACCATCGCCACCATCACGCCATACGGCTGTTTCTTCAGTTGGATAGAGACGGCGCGCGGCGACAGCACGGTGCTCAGCGCCTGACGCAGCGACATCATCAGCGGCTCAAAGCTGGCCTGCTGGTGTTCGTGACGATAGGCGGGGAATTCTGGCGGCAGACGCGACTCATCGGTAAACGTCATCAGCTCGCCACACAGCTCAACCAGCGTTTCGTGCAGGCGTTCAGGGTGCAGCGTGCCAAGGCGTGCCAGATGCGACAGCTTGGGCTGCGCGCGGTTAAGCAATTGCAGCATCATAAATTCGGCCACGTCCGCGACGCCCTGCTGTCCCGGTGCGGCAATACGCTGCGCCAGACTGCGCGCGCGTTCCGCGACCAGACCGGCGGATTCCCCCAAAAAGCGTTTTAAGGTAGGGATCGCGGTAACGCTGATACTGCACGGCATGAAGTTAGGATCCAGAATCAAGCCGCCGTCAGGGCGTTTATCCAGAATGTTGGCAATCGCCAGCGAGGCATAGGCGCTGCGATCGTCACGATCGAGCATCAGGCGCAGGCTGACTTTTCCGACCTCCAGAGAAACGATATCGCCGCCGTCGCTGTGCAGGTCGCGCACGTCATGCCGGTGCGATTGCAGGCGGCTGGCGATCCCCTGCCCCGGCTGACCAACTTCACTGACGCCATTTACCGCCAGCGGCAGCGCCAGATACACTTTCTGGTTTGCCAGCGCGACGTCAGTAATCTCCAACGGCAGCGGCAGGGCGTCGTCGCCCGGAATATTGAACACGGTGCCGTCAGGCATCACCCCGCTGGCGTTAACCAGCGCGATACGGCCAAAATTGAGGTATTCCTCATTAATCGCCAGCGACTGCAAGCCATAGAAATAGTCACTGAGGGCGCTGAGACGCGCGTGCAGTGCGTAATCGGTGTGTCTTTGCTGTTGTTGAAAATGCTGCGGTTTAATGAACAGACCTTCCCGCCAGATAATGCGATTGCGACTCGACATAGTTATTCTTCTTCTTGGTCTTTTTTGATTTCGACTTCATCCCTGCGCAGGTGCACGAGGATCTGATACGTCTGCCCGGTATTCTTTAGCTTGATGACTTTGCGCCACTCTGCGCTTTCCGAATCCGCATAGCGCGCCACCACGCCGAGGTAGTGCACTTTTTCATCCAGCGCTTCGGGCGGCAGATACTTGAACTGCCCCGGTAACAACGTGTAGTCCTGATGATTGATGTAATTCTTGGCTAATGCCTTTTCGATATCCGTCGTGATTTGGTCGTAATCGGTGGCTAACAGACGCGAATCCTCCGCCAACAGCACCAGTTGGAATTCGATAGGCGCGGCTTCACCGCTGTCATTCGGGTTAACGTCCGGTTCCGCCAGCAGGCTAAATCCCACGGTAGAAGGCTGATGATTATTACTGCCTACCTGAATGTCGGGATTCGCCGCCACCTGCGCCATCTTGCCCAGCGTGGAACACCCCGACAGTAGGAACATCAGGGAACATAAGCACAGAGCCCGCAGCATTATTTTTGCTCCTGCTGTTGACGCACGGAACGGTCATACGCTTGCGCATACACCTGATGGAACAGTTTCTGGAAGCCCTGCTGGCGCGGCGACGTTAATTCACGGTAGTAGTGTTGATACATCTGCCACGCCCAGCCGTCATCGGCCGCCAGTGGTTCGCCGCTGCGACGATAGTGCTCAAAGCGGCTGAGCAGCGCGGCTGGCGAGAAGGCCTGAAGAATATTTTCCAACGCTACGGCAATCGCTTGCTGGTTCGCGATGTGATGCACCCGCACATTGTTCAACACCTCTTCCACGGCAGCGGGCGCAGACAGGTGAACCGGGCTTTTTCCTTCGGCAAACAGTACCGACAGCGTATCCGCATAGCCTAGTCCCAGACGCAGCGGGTTATCTTCAATCGGGCGTAAATGCGTGTCCGCCATGGCCGCCTGTTCCGTCTGCAATGCCAGCAGGCCTTCCACCATCGCGCGCAGGCTTTTCCCCATTTCTTCCAGCATTTCGCGCAGTCGTGCATCATCACCCGGCTGAAGCGACAGCCCCAGCCCGCGCATCAGCGGTGCCAGTGAGGTGCCATCGCTGTAGCCCTCCAGCCCTTCTCCCGCGTACGGTGTGTTGATGGTCGGTAATTCCACAAATTTCTGATCCATGGTGTCCTCAGCAGAAGAAAAAGAAGAAAGAGAGGTCGTGAGCGATGCGCCGGCCGTCTCACTGTCTGATGGCAAGAGTGGCTGGCTCTGCTCTTTCTGTAGTGCCCACAGCGGGTCATTCAGCACCACCGTGGGATCGGCCAGATCCGTTGAGCGCTTTTTTTTATCTTCCGTTAACCAGTCACCCAGCACATCGACCGTGCCCTGCCCTAATACCTGATCGATATCCTGTTCCGTGGTGGGATCGCCGATATAAACGCCCAACCGGAAAGGCCCGATAACCAGCTCATCGCCGTGCGACAAAATGACTTTGCGATCGCGCCCAATCGGCGACAGCGATCCGTTAATAAAAGACTGACCGCTCAGATCGCACAGGCTGAAATAGCCGTCGGTCATGTCGATACGGGCGTGCTCCGGCACGACGGAGCCCAGCCGATCCCGCAGTTGCCACTGGTCTTTTTCCGACGCGCCCAGCGTGCCACCACGGTGATCGAACTGGTGCTGCACCTGAGAATTGATATCGAGCTGCTCACTGTTGAGCACAACCAACGTGAGTGGATGGGTTACGTTCACATTTACTCCTGCACACAAATCGTCACATAGGGATCCGCGGGCGGCTGCCCGAGAAAGCTGCTCCATCCCAACCGGCTGCTTTGCTCACTGCCCAGACTTAAGCCCTTGGCTTCGCCTTCGGCAAAACCCAGACGCAGATCCCAGGCCAACTGATCGCGAAGAATGAAAGAGACAAAACGCACCAGCGGCTGAAAATGCTCGCCGTTGGGCAAGAAGCTGAGAAAGCGGCTAAAGCTGAGATTGCCGACCTTGAGCAAAAACTTGCCGGCGCAGTCATTCACTTTGTCGCCGATAACAAAATCACCGCCCAACATCATGTTTCCTTTGCCCAGGCGGTTCTGCTGCCCTTCGTGAATGGGCACGCGACGGTGCTGCCAGGCCAGGACAGCCACGTCATCCAGGTCAAAACAGTGAATAACCAAACCCGCAACCACTTCCGGGGAGCGGCTGGGGCTGGCGAGCACCCCGGCGTAGGAAAGCATCTTGGCGCGGTTAACCGGCAGGCTGTCGCGTACGGCGTCATTCCCTAACCCCACCAGCGCAAACATCAGGCGAGAGAATCCATCCTCACCCTCATTTTGAAAGCGGACGTGATAGCGGTATTTGCGCCATGCGCGGTGCAGCAGCGTAAGTAAGCGGTGATGAAAGAAGTCGAGAAACACGCCCAGCTTCTGTTCGCCCTGCGCGTATTCCCAGGCCAGCTCTTCGAGGTAATAACCGGGCATCGGTGACTGACTGCCGTGCAGGCCAAGAAACGCGACTTCCAGCTCCTGACGGCCATCTTCATCACGTCCCACCTGCAAAATATCGCTCGGGTGAAAACCGATGGAGGCCGTAGAGCGAAAGCGCAGGCGTTCCTGTTCAGGGCGGAAATCCAGCTCTTGTTCCAGATCCACGCCTTCCAGCTGGTTAAGTAACTCCACCAGTTGGAAAAAATTAAAGCGTGAGACATCCTGACGGAACGTCACATCATTGAGTGTTGACCTATCTGTACCGGCCATCGGTAGCGCTCCTTGTTATCGATGTTGACCACTTCCAACAGGTGGAAAGCGTTGACGCTGGCGTATAGCGAGAAGAAGTGCGCCAGCACCGTACTAAACAGATAGAGTTCTCCTTCACTGGAAAACGCGGATTGCCGTACTGACAGGATGGATTTCAAGCCGCGAACCGGCATCCCCTGTACCAGACGATCGATAGGTGTGGTTTCGATAGATTCGATCCCTGCCAGACGCTTACGCGAGGCCTGTTCCGCCTGCTTGTCGTGCAGCGCCGGGAAATCATAAGTACGCAGGATTTGCACCAGCGCATCGCGCCGCAGCAGCGACACATAGTTCAGAGACAGGTTGGAGATCAGCGTCCAATGCAGGCTGCCATCCATGGCAGGCCGCAGCGGTCGCGTCGGCCGTACCAGATTACGAAACGTCGCGAAAGACGGCGAATTGCCGGTTGGCACGCAGATCGACCCAACAGGCAATTTCGCCGCACGCGATCGGTTGGTACAGGTCAGCGTTACCGAGATGGATTCATCCAAATCAATCACTTCCTGCTCATCACCACGCACAAAAGAGAGCATGTGATCAAACCCGTTGCCGTTGACCGCTTCTCTTACCCGAATACGGTAATAGAGCGCGAGCCGTCCTTTGGCACGCTCGATTTGGTGCTGAAAGCTCTCAAACGGCTGATAGGTGCGTGGAATCCCCCGAGCACGGCCTGAATTCCCTTCAACCCAGCCTTCAACCTTATCCACAGAGAAGATTTCAAAACTATCGGCGTTGCGGTAGCTGGCTTTCAGCGGGTAATCCGTCTGGCGTCCGCTGAGGTTGATCGGCTCGCTATCATGCTGGAAGAGATTGATTGCCGGCACGCAGTTGAGCATGAACGAATCAGGACGGATCTTCAGCTCCGCCGGCAGCGGGCGGTCAAAGCAAAAATGCAGACGGAATTCCGTTACCGTCAGCGGAAGCTCCGGCCATACCGCGCCCGCGAGCTGGAAAAAGAGAAAACTTTCAGGAAAACAAAAGTATTCCTGCAGAATGCGGTAGCCAGAATAGACATTGCCGGGATACGGCAATAGCGCATCTTCCCGCTCAAAGCCGACCGTTTTCAGCACGCTGGCTTCCTGACGGAAGCGCTGACCATCGACTTCCAGCTCAATGTGCGACAGTTGGCTGGCAATCCAGAAATAGAGTTCGTAGGCCGTATAGGTATCACCGCCCAGATAAAAGCGCAGCTTGTCGAGTTGTAGATCGCTTAGCGATAGCGGGCCATGCAGCCCAATATCCAGCGTGATGGTGGACAGATCGTTGCCGCTCTGTACCTTGATCTCACGGATATCCGCTGGATAAATCCAGGCATCGTGGCAGGTCTGAAAATGGCACACCACATCATCAATCGGCAGACTATCAAGCTCACAGCCGCGCTCAACAAACGCGGGCTGGGCAATCGCGCCGGGGAGTACCGAAAACTGCATAATCGTCATGCTCGGTACGGGGCGCAGATAATTAGGCCACAGCATGCCCAGCAGACCGTGTGTCAGTTCCGGAAATTCATCCTCGATCTTCGCCCGCAGGCTCCCTGTCAAAAAGGCGAACCCTTCCAGCAGACGCTCGACGTCTGGATCCGTGGTTTGTTCTGACAAAAATCGGGTAAGCTCAGGGTGCGCCTTGGCGAATTCACGCCCTTGCAGGCGCAAGTAGGTCAGCTCATCCCTGAAAAAATGTTCCAGTGACATAATCAGATCATTCTGTAGTGGCGGTGGCTATCCATATGGATATTGAAAGAGGCAACCTGCTCCAGATCTTCCAATCTGACCCGGGCGGTAACCTGAAACGACATCTCCATCGGATTCGATAAATAGTCCGATGTGTCGACATCCACATGAACAATTCGCGGTTCAAAGCGACAGATACACTGTCGGATCGCCTCCCGGATTTTCCCTCGAATGTCCGCCCCACCCTGCGTCGCGTCATTAAAATCAATCACGCCAAGCTCAGGTGCGCTGCGGCAATTTCCGGGCCGGGTGTTGAGCACATTGTCCAATTGACGCTTAACGGACTCGATCAGTGCTTCAACTTCCGTTTCAGGGGAGGAGCGACGCTCCTCCCCACGGATACGATCAAACAGACTTGCCGCGTTTCCCCTTTCCCAGGCAGAAAGAGACGGCATAAGTCTTATTCCTTATCCAAACGCCCTACCAGCGACAGCTCAAAGTTCGCCCCCATGTACTTGAAGTGCGGGCGCACAGACATGGTGACCTGATACCAACCTGGTTCTCCTTCTACATCCAGCACTTTGATTTGTGCGGCACGCAGAGGACGACGGCTACGAACATCTGCCGGCGGGTTTTCCTGATCGGCGATGTACTGTTTAATCCAGGTATTCAACTCACGCTCAAGATCCTGACGCTCTTTCCATGAGCCAATCTGTTCACGCTGTAGCACTTTGATGTAATGCGCCAGACGGTTGATGATGAACATGTACGGCAGTTGCGTACCCAGCTTGTAGTTGGTTTCCGCTTCTTTACCTTCTTTGGTGTTTGGGAACACCTTCGGCTTCTGCACCGAGTTAGCCGAGAAGAACGCCGCGTTGTCACTGTCTTTACGCATCGTCAGCGTGATAAAGCCTTCTTCGGCCATTTCATATTCGCGACGATCGGTGATCAGGACTTCAGTCGGGATCTTGGCCTGAAGTTGGCCCATGGCTTCATACACATGCACGGGCAGGTCGGTAATCGCACCGCCGCTCTGCGGGCCAATGATGTTCGGACACCAGCGGTATTTCGCGAAGCTGTCCGTCAACGCCGTTCCCATCAGATAGGCGGTGTTGCCCCACAGATAGTGTTCGTGATCGGTGCTGATATCTTCCTTATAGTTGAAGCCCTTAATCGGGTTCTCTACCGGGTCATAAGGCAGGCGAGCCAGGAAGCGCGGTGCCGTCAGCCCCAGATAGCGACCGTCTTCGGACTCACGCAGCGAACGCCATTTCGTGTAGGCCGGGCCTTCGAAAACGGATTTCAGATCTTTTATGGAAGGCAGATCGGTGAAGCGATCCACGCCAAAGAAGGTCGGTGCAACGGAAGAGATGAACGGCGCATGCGCCATCGCACCCACGGCGCTGACATACTGCATCAGCTTGATATCTGGTGAACTTTGCGTCAGCGCATAGTCACCGATTACGCCACCGATAGGCTGACCACCAAACTGGCCGTAGCCGCTGGAATACACGTGCTTATAGAAGCCAGACTGTGAGATTTCAGGGGCGAATTCGAAATCTTCTAACAGCTCTTCTTTCGTCGCATGCAACACCAACAGTTTGATGTTTTCACGGAAATCGGTGCGATCGATAAGCAGTTTCATTGAACGCCAGGAAGATTCCAGTTCCTGTAATTCTTTCGCATGCAGAATAACGTCAATCTGCTTGCTGAGCTTTTTGTCCAGTTCGACGATCATGCTATCGACCAGCGCTTTGTTCACGGGTTCTGCTGCATTACCGCTATCAAGAATGTTAGCGACCAGCGCGGCAATGCCCTGTTTAGCAACGCTGTAGCCTTCATCAACCGGGCTGATACGCGCTTGAGCCATGATGTCATCAAGCAGCGATCCAGAAGCACTGGCGGCTCCTGCCTGAACCTGTTCTTCAACTATTGACATATTCGTTTCCCTATTTCGTCAATATACTCGTCATACTTCAAGCTGCATGTGCGTTGGCTTCGTTCACTCACCCGAATCACTTACCTGAGTAAGCTCATCGGGATTCCCTCTCTTGCCGCCTTCCTGCAACTCGAATTATTTAGTGTATGAACATCAATTATTCGGCGGGTTTGACCAGATCGAGCTCTTTCAGAAGCTGCTCTCTGGCTTCTTCGCTGGACAACAGATCCTGCAAACGATTACGGAATGAGGGAATATTGCCGAGAGGGCCTTTCAGCGCGACCAGTGCTTCACGTAAATCAAGCAACTTACGTAATTCAGGCACCTGTTGGGCAATGCGGTCAGGGGAGAAATCATTCAGACCGCCGATGCTCAGTTTCACTGGCAGGTCGTCCTGACTTTCTTCTTCAAGGCGGTTTGGCACACTGAAATTCAATTCCAGATTTGCTTCTTTCATCACTGAGGTAAAGTTGTTCTTATCGATCGATACGGTCTGACGTTCTTCGATCGGCGTTTCCTCTGTGCGCCCTTTCATATTTCCCACGATCATCAGCGTCAACGGCAATTCTATTTCCGCCTGCTGACCACCAGTGGCCGGAACATATTTGATATTAATACGTTCCTTTGGTGCGACAGATGCACCATCAGTTCCTTTTGCCATGTGTCTATACCAACGTAAGGGCACTCGGGCCCGGAGAAGTAAAGTCGATTCCTACCAAAAGCCCGCCATAATCCATAAGAACGGCAGCAATTCGGCAAACAAATAACGCATTTGTTTTTCGACCAGCGAGATGAAATAAATTAAAAACCGAATTAAAAAGCATAATAAAACCGTAATGTTACGGCTTATATCGGCGTAAAAAGAATCACACCAAGAAGGAATTAAATACATTTATATTTTGAGTTTAGATCATACACACAACACAAACACACGGTCAATGCTTATATAGCAGAGCAACTAAACGGAACCACTAAGGCACAAAACACATTAAAAACAACAAATTAGATTGACCTTAAGTAAAAATAAACGGAAGAAAAAATAACATACCGCTGATTTTCAATTAACGGAAAAGGCATATATTTTATGCCTTTTAATTTCGTTAAAAACGAAATACTTAATGCGCTAATAAAAATCAACAATAACAAAAAGCTCATTAATTTTAATTTAGTGAAAATATTTACCCTCTATTTTTTACTTTTGACAGAACAAATATCTCCATTACCTTAATAAACTATTTCCCTGTTAAGAAATAAATATTAGATAGTTTAGCAATCATTGATTTTTTAATGAAAATTAATGGGTTTTTATACTATAAAAAAACACAAACAAAGAACTAATGACTTACCATGGTGTTTTTTCGTTATTTCATAACAAAAACCACCGCAAGATGCAGTGAAATGATCTTTTTGACGTCATTTTTAGGTTAAAAAATGGCAGTTATTCGGTAGAAAACGACTCCAGACTGAACATGATTCTCTGTGTCCAATGGAAAGACGAAATGAGAGAACAGATACGACGCGCTCAAAACAGCATGCCGGGAGAAGTTCATCGATACGGATGACCTGCGGACACAGCGTGTTGCACACCTCGTTCTTGCCCAAACAGTTCCCGCTACTGCGAGAGTATCCTGATTATGTTTGGGGTTTTAGTCAGGGCTGGCATTGCTCTCCGGTTCAAGAGGCGTTTTCACCACATATCGAGAAATGGCACCTGATTAGCGCGCAGGAAGCGTAGCCCTAGGTTGAAATTAATAATATCGTAATAAATTAATTAGAAAATAATTACCAAGATATTAATTGCATTTGAATGAATTTCACTCCTTAGTCGATTACACTACAATCTACGCTGAGTAATCTTGTCATTCATGGATGGAATAACAATGACTGAAGCAGATCTGGATGAACTGGCCGACCGTATAGTAAAGATGCTAACCACTACGGATTTTTATGAAGGGATGGGAGCTGGAATATCAGAGATAGGTAAGAATTTTGGCTATCTGGCCTATGATTTTATTGATACGGATACGCGGTATGCCAAATCTCGAGAAATGGAAAGATTGATAAAAGCGGTTCATAGAGGGATTGTATCAAGAGAAAAAATCATTGAGGCAATAAAAAGAATATTTAAGGTATTTAATCGCAATGCCTCTGAATCTCAAAAGGAAGCAATTTATCATAAAGCAGTAGGCTCCGTAGCGGGTAGTATGCTTGTTTCACAGGCAGTATTTCAAATAGCGAAGAGAATCGGCAATGCCCCCAAAGTATCTACTGGTACGGTATACTATATCTTGTTGCTTGGTGGGATAGCGAAGCGGTCAATATATCGTTCAATGCATTTAAAAAATAACACCCATGAAGTATATTCAGAATTGGGTCACGTATTCAACTCGGTGATCGTCAGGTAGAATGTTCATCTGTTTTCCTAAATATTTAGAAGAAGAACCTGATGGCAACGGTTGAGGTAAAATGCCCGTTTTGTGAGCAAACAGACCCGGTTAAAAAACATGGACTGGGAAGCACCGGTCATCAGCGCTTCCGCTGTCAGACCTGTTGTCGAAGTTTTCA